>SCUR01000092.1 GCA_004297235.1 Candidatus Manganitrophaceae bacterium
CTCATTTTGACTTTCCATCAGCACCCACTTTTGAATGCGGGCCAAGAAATCGCTCGGCTGAAAGGGGCAGAATAAAAAATCATCGGCCACCGAGAGGATCTGGTTCACGAGAGCGGGATCGGCGGCGGGGGTGTGGCAAGAAAGCCAGAGGAGCGGCACGAAGCAGCCGAGACGACGAAAGGCGTGAACCGCCTCCGCGGCGATCTCTTCGGAAGAAGATTGAAGCAGGATCAGATGCGGGGGTTGGGCGGAGAGCGCCTCCGGAGAGGGAAGGGAGGACGCGGGGATCAGGTGAACCCGTCCCGAGAGAAGCGAATGGGTGATGATCCGCTCCAGGTCGGCGCAATCGTTCTGCGCACAGCGGCCCTCTCTGAGATCAATCTGCAAAATGGTTTTGGTCATGCCCGGTCCAACGTCTGCGATCGAATGGTCGATTTGAGATGAGGCTTGACTGTTAACGACGACCTGCGGTTTTGATGTTCGTGAGGACCGCTTATTTGATATGCATCAGGCTTCCATGCGTTCGGACATCTTCAGGTCGAGTTCCATATTGGTTAAGACGGGGCAGGTATCCTTCCGCCACCCTGTACACTAACCAATCCGCAATCGAGGAGTCAAGCGGAAACCGCTCTTACAAGATAGTAGGTATACTTAGATTATTTATCCCGTCGGAGGAGGCTGGGTGATCGAACAGGCGGGCGGGTCCGGCCGGAGTCGGGTCTCTTTTAGAGAAAAAGGGAGGGATCATTTTCGCGGAGTGGAGGTCGAGACGGAAGAAGAGTCGGCCTCGTCCGGGGCGTCCATGGCGCAGCGAAACCCGATCGTGGCCTCTTTTCGGTTGGGGGCGACGGCGGATCGCTTGGTCGTCCGGAGATCGTTCCCGACATTGTCCCAGGAGCCGCCCCGCACGACCTTCGCCATGCCGGAGTCGGGCCCTTTCGGGTAGGTGATCTGTCCGTCCTTATAATAAAATTCATCGTACCAATCGAAAACCCACTCCAGGACATTTCCCGAAAGGTCATAGAGTCCGAATGGACTTCTGCCGGCCTCAAAGCTTCCGACCGGCGCGGTATAAGCAAAGCCGTCGTCCTCGCCGCGGCCGTTCGCGTAGCCTTCGGCATATGTCTCTCCCCAGGGCCAGGCGCGGTCATCCTCGCCGCGGGCGGCATGTTCCCATTCCGCCTCGGTCGGAAGCCGCTTCCCGTTCCAGGTGCAGTAGGCGTCGGCATCGAACCAGGCGACGCCGACGGCGGGAAGCTTCGGCTGGAAGAGAACCGAAATATCGTCGAAGAAGACCATCACCTCCTGACGATGACGGCCGGTCTTCTCGATAAATTGTTGATATTGGGCATTGGTGATTTCATACAGGTCGATGAAGTAGGAATGGATCGTCACCTGCCGGGCCGGCTTCTCGTCGAATTCCCCGCGCTCTTCCTTCGATCCTCTCCAGACGGTTCCTCCCCGGATAAAGACCATCGGCGCGGCATCTTGCCCGAGCTTGGCGATCCTCAAATGGCTGAACCGAACCGGATCCGGCGCGGGAGCGGTGACCCGGGGGGCTTGGCGCTCGCGGGCGGCCTTGGCTTCAGAGCGGATTGAATTAAGCCGAAAGATGGAGAAGAGAAGCAGCGCGAGGAAGATGATGCCCATTCCGATGAGAATGCCGGCTTCTTTCATCGCGTCTTTTTTCTCCAGAATTAAAGAAAAAGAGGTGGATTTGCTGTCAGTGGGGGGGAGAACTTCCTATCACTCTATCACGATCCTCCATTTCAATTCAATTTATCTTGCGACGGGTCACTCTCCATAGATCAATTTTAAGACGGTCTCCCCGACCGTTTCGGAGAGCTCCTTTTGGAGGGCCGCCAGCGCCTTTCGGTCGGCCTCTTTGGGGGTGAGATGACCCTCTTTCCCCGATCGTTGGATGCGTCCGAACTCCTTTTGCCCTTCCTTCTGGAGGAGGGTTAGATCGGCGGTCCATCGGACATAGTGCCAGCGGGGATCTTTCAGATCGGCTTCTTCCAAACCGACCTTCCCCTTGATGAGAAGGTCCGCATCTTCCGCCCGGGTGAATCCTTGCTCATGCAGTCCGGCGAGGAGGGCATCGCGGACGGCCGCGGCCTGCGGGCCGTCGATCTGGACATCGACCCTGAAGGAACGATTCAAAAGAGTCCGGAGTTGATCCTCAAGGGCGGCGGCGCTGACCTTCATCCCGTCCCCTCGGCCGGTCGGCTGGATCACGCGAAGATCCGATTCATAGATCTCGGTCCGGCGGGCGGCCAACAGCGCCTTGTGGAGTGCGCGGGCCTGCTCAAGCGGGTCGGCCGCCTTCTTCGCCCGCGCTTCCCACTCCCGGGCTTCCATCTCGGCATCGAGCGATTTTTGGCGCAGCGCCGAAGCGCTCTTCGCCCGGTCGAGCACCGCCAAGGCGTAGTAGACCTTGGAGACCGGATCGGCCCAGCGCTCGGCGATTCGAACCTGCTCCAGCGCTTTTTGCGTCGAGACTTCGGTTTGGTTCTGCAGGTCGACCGTTCGATCGATCTCCGCCTTCTTTCCCTTTTCGGCCTGCCGGAAATCCTCCCGCTCGTGGGTGGTTGCGCGAACTTCCGCCCGGAAAACACGAGCCAGCGCGGCATAGGCGCTGTCTTCCGCCCGCTGACGGGTATCGCCGGAACCGACGCCGATGAGATAAGATGCCTCGGGGTACGCGGCGCTCGGTCCATCGACCCAATCGGGCTTCTCCGCGGCGAGCAACAGCCCCGTCGCGTTGATAAGAAGAAGGATCACACTGCTTAAGAACAGGATCAACCGGATGGAGCGGTTCATGGGGCCTCCTCGATTGGGATTACTGAAGGATCTGGTCGATGAAAAACTGCGGTTTCCCCTTCTCAACCTTCAAAGGCGGAATCGGGCGCTCCTCGATGAGACGCCCCTGGTCTGAGTAATACGCGATTCGGCCCTCCCACTCCCCGGGAGCAAGCGAGATCCGCGCCAGACGGATCTTTGCAGGAAGGGTCTGCCAGCTTCGCTTGTCCGATTGCTCGGTGGCGAGCGAATAAACGTTGGTCAGAAAGCCGGTGAGGATTTCGGCCCCCTCGCCCCCCCGTTTCTTCGCCTCATGCTTCGCGGTCCGGGCTGCAATATACTTGGCCGTCGCCCGCGCGATGGCTTTGGCGGAGATCCGGGAGATCCGATCCTCCAGATTCTTCTTCGCGATGGCGCCGATATCCTCCACCAGGTCCGATCGCTGCTTCAGCAAGGTCTCTCCCTGGCGGAAAGTCACCTCGACCGAGCCGATTTTGGAGGGGCGGGAGACAAATCGAGGAAGCGCCACGCGAACGATGTACGCGCCGCCGCTCCCGTCGGGGACCGGCGCATCGATGAAATAATCTTCCTTTACGGGCGCGCGTCCTTCATAGGTGACCACCACCACCTCGCCGTTCTGGGCGGACGAGGGCTCCGAGGCGGGTTGAACCGACTCCGGAAAGAGGGTTTTGTACTCCTGCTGTTCCTCCGGGAGGTGAAGGGCGTTTGTGATTCGAATCAGATCGAGGCCCAATCTGGAGGGGACGGGAGTCTGATAATTCTTTTTGTAATCCTGAAAAGCGTCATACGCTTTTCGATAGGAGATGAAGGCGTCGTTCGACTCTCCCCGCGTCTCATAGAGAATCCCGGAGAGGTAGCGCGCGAAGGCGTCCTCCTTGTAAACATTCTTCTGCGTGTAGCGGTCATTCAGCAGGTTCAATCGGGCGTCGACCTGTCTGGCTTCCACCAAGGCCTCGTCCCTCTCACCGAGGGCGGCATAATTCAAGGCGGAGAAGAGATGAATGAGGACCGTTTCGAAATCTTCCCCTTCATAGGGGAGAAGATTATCGTTGGTCAGCATCGCGCCGGCATGGGTCGAGATGCTCTGCGTGTAGAGCCGGTCGATCTGGTCGGCGGCCTTTTCAAAGAAACGGTTGCTTTCTTGGTAGCGCCCGGCCAGATGGAGGAGAAAGGCCCGGTCGAGATAATAAAGAAGGAGATTGCGATCGCCGTAGTCGTTCTTGTTTTTCTCCACGACGGCGTCGGCATCGACATACCGGTGAGAGAGAAGATGCTGCTCCACCAATTGCTGATGATGCAGCGAGGGGCCGCACGCCGTCAGAAGTAAAAGAAAGAGCGAAGCCCCGAGCTTAAATAAAGGAGTCGCGGGCGTTTTCTGACGGGGAAAAATCGGCGATGGATGTTCCAAGCGGGCTATGGGGGAAGGATGCATGGGACATCGATCCCTAGAACTTCACCCGGCTTTTTTCGATGATCTTCTTGATCTTCTTCTGGCCGAGCCAAACTTTTTTATTGTTGGCCATATCGACCATCTCCAGATCGACTTGATAGAAGACCGCCTTGGTCCCGTCGGCCTCGTCGAGAATGGTGTTGATCGTTCCGATCATCATATAGTCGGCGCCGGCCTCTTTGCCGGGGCCCTTCACCGTTTCATCGGCCGAGTTCTGGGCCTGATCGAGCCGCTCGGCCCGGATCTCTTCGCGCTCCCCCTTGCCGGCGACGAAAGAAACCCGTCCGGAGTTGGTCAATTCCCGCTGCAGGTCGTTGACGAAGGTCTGGACGTTAATATGCTCATGGCTTCGATTCACGACCGTCCCCACGATGACGGTCGGTTCCTTCCCGCTCTTCTTCATGAAGTTGTCGACCCAAGGGCGATTCAGGGAATCCTTCACCATCTCTTCGGCGACGAGGCGGGAGTCGGTATCGTTCCAGCGGCCGGAGAGATCGGTCACGGTATCGGTCCCGACGCGGGAGACGGTTTTTCCCCCACAGGAGATCATTCCGGTCAGCGCAATCCCGGTGAGAATCCAAACAAGCGATTTTCGAAGCATGGTTTTTCCTTTCTTATGTGTTGCTTGCCGATGCACCGATTCTACCGGTGCTTTTCTTCTTCCTTGTCGAGCGCCTCAAATGCTTTCTCCGCATTCTTCTTGACGTAATCGCGGACCGTGGCGTTGAGCTCCTTGGCCTGCTGGATGTTGTCCTTGAATTTATCCAGATCGAGCCGGGCGAGAGAGTAGAGGGTCCCATCCGAAGGATCGGTCCAGTGGTCGATGATGATCACGCCGGAGAGGGTCGTCGCCGAAAATGTTTTGACCGTCTGCTCGATGTTCTGCTCTTCGCTGGTCTTCTTGAAATCGCCGGCGGTGGTGGAGGCGGCATAATCGCGCATGAGGGAGGCGGAGTAGGTCTCAAAAATCTTCCCGACCTCCGCGCGCGCCCGATTATCGGCGGCCGTCTTGGCCAGCGGTTTATTCATCACCCCTGTGACCGCCCCGACGCCGTAAAACGCTTTTTGGTCTTTATCAAGAAAGGCGCCGTTTCCCTTACGAACCCAGTCCGGCTCCTCATTCTTCGCCTTGTGACCCGCACAACTCGCCAGCAACAAAATCATGACCCCCGCGACGATCCCCTCGATAAAGTATCGCCTTTGCCTCATCGATTCACCTCCCTGCTTTGGGAAAACTGATTCAATATACCATCGTTCCATTAAATGTCAAACTTTTTAAGGTACAATGAAAACGACGGGTGCAGCAGGCCTTCAGAGAAAAAGAGTTTGACAAAAAGAAACGGGTTGACTATAATACGAGTTAGCCAATAGTAAATATCGTTGGGACTTCTTTCCGACTCGGCTCTTCAAAAAACCTCATCCGCACATTTTAGCTAGCTGGCCGGTTCAGGCGAAAGATCCGTCTCATTGTTCACTGGTTTCTTCCAATTTCTGCTCCAGAGCATTTCATTACAAAACCATAAAGGAAAGATGGCCATAAGCTAATTGCCTGCTCGTCTTAATCCCTTCCTCGCTCAATTCTAAATGACGATGCGATCCATTGCAGAGATGAAGGTCATATTCGGATAATCCTATCTGACATGTTCACCCCTTTCACAATTTTAAAAGAGATCGATCAGTCATCAGGTTGACTGTAAGGTTTATTATCAAGGAGAAAAAGATGAATCTTGCCGAACTAAAAGAGAAAAGCATCGGAGAGCTCAATGAAGTGGCCCGGGAGCTGAAAATCGAGGGGGCCAGCAACCTGAGGA
>SCUR01000093.1 GCA_004297235.1 Candidatus Manganitrophaceae bacterium
CCCCTCCGCGGTCCCGGAGACGGGAAGGCTGACCAAGTTCGGCTCGGAAGCGATCGTCACCGCCGCCTTCGCGGCCGGTCTTTTTCTCGCCTACTGGCTCTATCTGCGGCGGCCGCAGTCCATCCAGACGTTGATGGAACGGCCGATGGCGCCGGAGCTTTATGCTCTTTTTTATACCGGTTGGGGGTGGGATCTCTTCTACGATCAGATGATCGTCCGGCCGGCAAGATCGATCGCCGCGCGGACGCGGCACGATTGGATCGATTGGATCTACACCGCGCTCGCGCGACTCGCCGTCTTTCTTTATGACCTTCTGCGGCGGACCGAGACGGGGCGCCTCCGATGGTACGCCGGCGGGATCGCCGCCGGAGCCGTTCTCTTGATTGCAGGGGTGTTGTTCGTATGATTCTCTTCGGGTTGATCGCGATCCTTCTGATCGGGGGTCTGCTCGCCGCGGCGGCGGGGCGCTGGAGCCGCGATTGGCCGCGATGGATCGCGCTCGCGGCGACATCGATCGGGCTTCTCATCAGCATGGGGCTCTGGATGCGGCATGCCGGCCCCATGGCGGTTCTCCCTCCCACCCCGATCGCCTGGCTGGAACAGCTCGACTGGCGCTGGATTCCCCGGTTCGGCATCCGCTTCCATCTCGCGATGGACGGGCTGAGTCTTCTCTTGGTCGTCCTCAGCTTCTTCCTCGGAACCGTGGCGGTCCTGGCCTCCTGGAGGGAGATTCAGGAAAGGGTCGGCTTCTTCCACTTCAATCTTCTCTGGACGTTGGCCGGCGTGGTCGGCGTCTTTCTGGCGGCCGATCTTTTTCTCTTCTACTTCGCCTGGGAGATGATGCTGATTCCGATGTCATTCCTCATCCTCCTCTGGGGCCATGAGCGGCGGGTCTATGCGGCGATCAAGTTCTTCCTCTTCACGCAGCTCTCCGGCCTGTTGATGCTGGTGTCGATCGTGGCGCTGGTCCTCACCCATGCCCGGCAGACCGGGACTTTAACTTTTCAGTATGCCGACCTCCTCGGCACCGCGATCCCGCCGCGAAGCGAGACCTGGATCATGCTCGGCTTCTTCATCGCCTTCGCGGTGAAGCTTCCGATGGTCCCTTTCCACACCTGGCTCCCCGATGCGCACACCGAGGCCCCGACCGCGGGGAGCGTGCTGCTGGCCGGCCTGTTGCTGAAGACCGGCGCATATGGGCTGATCCGGTTCGTCTTTCCGCTCTTCCCCCGCGCCGCGCGCGAGGTCGCCCCGATCGTGATGACCCTCGCCGTGGTCGGCATTCTCTACGGCGCGATTTTCGCGTACTCTCAAACCGATCTGAAGCGGCTGATCGCTTACACCAGCGTGAGCCATCTCGGCTTCGTCCTCTTCGGCATTTTCGCCTGGAACGGGCTGGCACTCCAGGGGGCGCTGATGGAGATGCTCGCGCACGGGATCGGCACCGGCGCCCTTTTTATTTTGGCGGGACAACTTCAAGAGCGAACCGGCACGCGCGAGATCGATCAGATGGGAGGGCTCTGGCAGCCGCTCCCGCGTTTGAGCGGGGCGGGACTTTTCTTTGCGATGGGGGCGCTCGGTCTGCCGGGACTCGGCACCTTTCTCGGCGAGTTTCTGGTCCTCTTCGGAACCTACCCGGTCAGCCGATGGCGGACGGTCCTGGCGGCGATCGGCATTCTCCTCGCGACGTTGTACGCCTTAAGACTCGTCCAGCGGGTCTTTCACGGACCGAACGTGCACAATTGGATCCTTCCCGACCTCTCGGTCCGGGAGATGTTCGTCTTGGTCCCGCTGATCGTTTCCCTGGTCTGGCTCGGTCTCTATCCCCAGCCGGTCTTCGACACCTTCGGAACCACGATGAAAACGTTGCAACAGGTCGTCGCCGATGCGATCCTGGCGCAGGCGAGGTGACCGATGCAGCGGGCCGATTTCACCGCGCTCCTCCCATTCATCCTCCTCGCCGCCGCCGCGGTCGTTGCGATGCTGGCGATCGCCGTGACCCGCAGCCATCGCCTGACCCTCTCATTGACCTTGATCGGGCTTGCCGCCGCGTTCGGCTCTCTCTTCCTGGTCCTCCCGATCGCCCCGAGCCCGGTGACCCCGCTCCTTCTGATCGATCAGTATGCCCTCTTCTATATCGGTCTGTTCGTTGCAGCCGGTTTCGCCGTGGCGTTGCTGGCCTACGGCTATCTGGAGAAACAAGAGGGCCGTCGAGAAGAGTTTTATCTCCTCCTGCTGATCGCGACGCTGGGGGCGGCGGTGCTGGCGGCGAGCAGCCACTTCGCCTCGTTCTTTCTCGGGCTCGAAACCCTCAGCATCCCCCTCTTCGCGTTGAATGCGTACGTTCAACACCGGAGACGGCCGCTCGAAGCAGGCATCAAATATCTGGTGCTGGCGACCTCCTCCAGCGCCTTTCTCCTCTTCGGAATGGCGCTGATCTATACCGATCTCGGCACGATGTCGTTCCGCCGGATCGGGGCTCTCTTAAGCGGGAATCCGGAAATCCATCCGGCGCTGCTGTTGCCGGGAGCGGCGATGATCCTGACCGGCGTCGGCTTCAAGCTCTCGCTCGTTCCCTTCCACTTCTGGACCCCCGATGTCTATGAAGGGGCCCCCGCGCCGGTCGCCGCCTTTATCGCCACCGTCTCGAAGGGAGCAGTGTTCGCCCTGCTGCTCCGCGCGGCCGCCGGCGTTCCCGACGCCGGGCCGATGATCCCGGCAATCAGCGTGATCGCCGCCGCCTCCATGATCCTCGGAAATTTTTTGGCGCTCCTTCAGGACAATGTCAAACGGATGCTGGCCTACTCTTCGATCGCGCAGATGGGTTATATTTTGGTGGCGTTTCTATCGGCCGGGAGCGGGGCGGTGGAGACGGCCAGCTTTTACCTCGCCGTCTACTTCGTCACGACGTTGGGGGCCTTCGGCGTGGTGACCCTTCTCTCCCGTCCTGAACGGGACGCCGATCTTTTGAACGATTACCGCGGTCTCTTCCGGCGCCGCCCGCTTCTGGCGGGAATTTTCACGGCGATGCTTCTCTCCCTGGCGGGGCTGCCGTTGACGGCGGGCTTCGTCGGAAAATTTTACATCGTTGCAGCGGGAGGCGCTTCCGCGCGCTGGACGCTGGTTCTGATTCTCGTCGTCACCAGCGGGATCAGCCTCTTTTATTATCTTCGAGTGGTGGTCGCCCTCTACGCAAGGACGGAGCCGACGGAGGCGCCGATCCCGTCCCTTTCACTTTTGGGGATCGGGCTGGTGATCGTCTTGGCGGGGCTGCTGATCGGGCTGGGGATCTATCCGACGCCGCTCATCCGGGTGGTCCAAGCGGTCGCGGCCGGGTTCGGGTCCGGCTGATTTTAGGAGAGGGAAAGGGCGGCGATCCGCTTCCTCGACGCAACCGCGAACGGGGACTGGAAGGCCGCGGCGCTCGCTTTGGAGAACATCTCCTTCGCCTTCGCATTCCGGTTCATCTTCACATAGTACTGGCCCGCATAGTAATAGAGCGAGGAGCGGTCTCTAAAGAACCGCTCTTCGGAGGGGACTTGAATCTTCCCCTCCTCCATCCACCGGATCACCTGCTCCATGTCGGCCAGACCTTCATCGAACTTTCCGAAGAGCGGAGGCAACCGAAGGTAGTCGATCGCCCGGACGATGTGCACCTGAGGGTTGTCCGGATGCGCTTTGGCGGCGCCGTCAACCTTCTCGATCCCCTCTTCGACCCATCCTTTTCTCTTGAATATTCCCTGAAAGAAGCCCCCCTGCCAGTCGCGCGCCTGAAGCATCTCGAGACTGCCGAGAAACGCCTCGCTGTCGGGGGTGTTCAACTGTTTGTAGATCGTTTCGGCCCTCTGTCGCGCCGCAGGATCGTGCTTATAAACGGCCAGAAGAAAATAAGCGTAGGCCCGGTCTTCTTCAGAGAGATCCTCGCTCAACCGTGATGCGACCTGGTCCCCAACCGTATCCGAAAGCGCCGCCTCGATCGCATCGACCTGATGGGAGGCCGACGCCGTCGCCGTGTAAGAGGTGAAAAAGATGAGCCAAAAGCTGAGGCAGAATATCGTTTTAAACACGAAACCCTCTCTCCGAATAGAATGGGGCAACGGCACACTTTTTTCTAGTGTAAACAACCCATCGGACAAAATGCAATCCTGACAGCAAAGAGACCGTTCAAAAGGAAAAAGAGATGCCTCCCTCATGGATCAACAAAATGCCGGCCCCATCTTTATGAGATTTTTACACGAGAGAAGCCGACTTTTATCCCGTTTTTATACTCCACTTGATAGGATGATGTCTAATCAAAAAGGGAGGAAAGGATGGAGATCCTTTGGGACATCGTTTATCTGACAGGGACCCTCGTCTTTTTTGCGCTGAGCGGTGCGCTGATACGCGGCCTTGGAAAATTATAGGGCGTGGGGCAAGGCGCACCGAAGGTGAAGATCCGAAATCAAAAGTCTTCTTCCAGCGCCGGCCCCACATACAAATAGACCGTGGGGCAAGGCGCACCGAAGGTGAAGGCCTGAAATCAAAGTCTTCTTCAAGCGCCGGCCCCACATATAAATAGACCGTGGGGCATGGCATCCCCGGCGTAAAAGACCCAAATGCAACAGACTCCCTTCAGCACAGGCCCCACATAACAAACGGAAACGGAGGAAGATCATGAATTCAATGTATCTGGTGGGCGGGCTCATCGCGGGGGGTCTGCTGATTTATTTAATGTATGCGCTCTTGAAACCGGAGAGATTCTAATGACAACCCATGGCGTCCTACAAATCACACTTTTTTTCGTGGTTTTGGTGGCCCTGGTCAAGCCGCTGGGATGGTACATGGCCCGGGTCTTCGAGGGAAAGCCGGCCGGACTGAATCGTCTTTTGGCCCCGGTCGAACGGTTGATCTACCGGCTCTGCGGTGTTCGGGAAGATGAAGAGATGAACTGGCAACGCTACACGGTGGCGATGCTGTTGTTCAGCCTCGTGGGACTGATCGTGCTCTATCTTCAGCAACGGATTCAAGGCTTCCTCCCGCTTAATCCGCAAAAACTTGGCGCAGTCTCCCCCGACTCGTCCCTCAACACGGCGGTCAGCTTTACGACGAATACCAATTGGCAGGGGTACGGCGGCGAGACGACGATGAGCTACCTCACCCAGATGCTCGGGTTGGCGGTCCACAATTTCGTGTCGGCGGCCGCCGGCATCGCCATCCTGCTCGCGCTGATCCGGGGCTTCACACGCCGGTCGGTCGAGGGGCTCGGCAACTTTTGGGTCGATCTGACCCGATCGACCCTCTATGTTCTCCTGCCGCTCTCGTTTATTTTTGCCCTGATCCTGGTGGCTCAGGGGGTCCCGCAGACCTTCGGCGCCTATAAAACGGCGAAGTTGCTCCAGCCGACCAGCTACGACCAAGCGGTGCTCGACCAAAGCGGGAACCCGGTTCTGGATGAACAAGGCCGGCCGAAGAGAGAGAAGGTGACCGTGACCGAACAGTCGATCGCGGTGGGACCGGCGGCCTCCCAGATCGCCATCAAACAGCTCGGCACCAACGGCGGCGGCTTTTTTAACGCCAACTCCGCCCATCCGCTGGAGAACCCGACGCCGCTCTCGAATTTCCTGGAGATGATTGCGATCCTCCTGATCCCGGCGGCGCTTTGCTACACCTTCGGCCTGATGGTCGGAGATACGAAGCAAGGATGGGCCATTCTGGCCGCCATGACGGTTGTCCTGGTCATGTTTACTGCCGGAGGATATTGGGCGGAGTCGGCCGGGAATCCGATGGCGGCCGGCGCCGGCGTCGACCAGGCGGCGGGGAATCTCCAGCCGGGCGGAAACATGGAAGGGAAAGAGGTCCGCTTCGGCATTGCCAATTCGGTCATTTGGGCCGCGGCGACCACTGCCGCCTCCAACGGCTCGGTCAACTCCATGCATGATTCCTATACCCCCTTGGGCGGGCTGGTTCCCCTCTTACTGATGCAGTTCGGCGAGGTGATCTTCGGCGGGGTCGGCTCCGGGCTTTACGGCATGCTCGTCTTTGCGATCATCGCCGTCTTCGTCGCCGGCCTCATGGTCGGGCGGACGCCGGAGTATCTCGGGAAGAAGATCGAAGCGTATGAGATGAAGATGGCGTCGCTGCTGATCCTGATCATGCCCATCACCGTGTTGATCTTCACGGCGGTCGCGGTGGTGACCGACATCGGCAAAGCGTCGATCTTCAATCCCGGCGCGCACGGCTTCAGCGAAGTGCTCTATGCGTTCACCTCGATGGGGAACAACAACGGCAGCGCTTTCGGCGGGCTCGGCGCCAACACGCCGTTTTATAATTTGACCGGTTCTTTTGCAATGTTGGTCGGGCGGTTCTGGCTGGCGGTGCCGACGCTGGCCCTGGCCGGGTCGCTGGCAAAAAAGAAGCGATTGCCGATCGGCGTCGGGACCCTTCCGACCCATACCCCGCTTTTCGTCGCGTGGCTGATCGGCGTGATCGTGATCGTCGGGGCTTTGACCTTTTTCCCCGCCCTAGCCTTGGGCCCGATTGCAGAGCATTTTAAATAGGGCGTGGGCAAGGCGCACCGAAGGTGAAGGCCTGAAATCAAAGTCTTCTCCCGGCGCCGGCCCCACAGACAAATAGATGTGGGGCAAGGCGCACCGAAGGTGACGATCCGAAATCAAATAGTTCTTCCAGCGGCGGCCCCACATAGAATAGAGAGGAATGAAAATGAGCGACTCAAAAAAAAGCCGACCGTTGTTTGATCGGGCGATCCTTCATCAGGCGGCCGTGGAGGCGTTTCGGAGGCTCGATCCAAGAGAGCAGATCCGAAACCCGGTGATGTTTGTGGTCGAGATCGGAAGTATCCTGACGACCCTGTTGTTTGTGCAGGCGTTGTTCGGCCGGGGGGAGATGCCGGCCGGATATATCTTGGCGATCTCCATCTGGCTTTGGTTCACGGTGGTCTTTGCCAACTTTGCCGAAGCGGTGGCCGAGGGACGAGGGAAGGCGCAGGCCGCGGCGTTGAAGCAATCCCGTCGGGAGCTTTCCGCCAAGAAACTGGCCGATCCGGAGAATCGCGGGAAATACACGACCGTTCAGGCCAGCGCCCTGCGCAAGGGAGATGTCGTGCTGGTCGAGGCGGGGGACGATATTCCGGCCGACGGGGAGGTGATCTTCGGGGTCGCCTCAGTCAATGAAAGCGCGATCACAGGGGAGAGTGCTCCCGTGATCCGGGAGCCGGGAGACCGCTGCGGTGTGACCGGCGGAACACGGGTCCTCTCCGACTGGCTCGTGGTCCGGATCACCAGCAACCCCGGCGAGATGTTTATCGATCGGATGATTGCGATGGTGGAGGGGGCGAAGCGGCAGAAGACCCCGAATGAGATCGCCCTGAATATTCTGCTGGCGTCGTTGACGATCATCTTCCTCCTCGTCTGCATGACCCTCCTTCCCTTTTCGATCTACAGCGTGACCGCCGCCGGACAAGGAAGCCCGGTTACCGTCACGGTCTTGGTGGCGTTGCTGGTCTGCTTGATCCCGACAACGATCGGAGGACTGCTTTCGGCAATCCGGATCGCCGGGATGGACCGGATGGTGCAGGCGAATGTGATCGCCCTGTCGGGACAAGCGGTGGAGGCGGCGGGGGATGTGGATGTGCTTCTTCTCGACAAGACCGGAACCATCACCCTCGGTAACCGGCAGGCGGCCGAGTTTTTCCCTGCGAAAGGGGTCAGCGCGGAGCGTCTGGCCGATGCGGCGCAGCTCGCCTCGCTGGCCGATGAAACGCCGGAAGGTCGGAGCATCGTCGTGCTGGCCAAGCAGCGCTACAAAATACGGGAGCGTCAGATCCATGATCTCGGCGCGACCTTTGTCCCCTTCTCCGCGCAGACCCGGATGAGCGGCGTGAATCTCCCCGGCGGGGAGCAGATCCGAAAAGGCTCCGGCGACGCCATCGGAAGCTGGGTCAAAGAACATGGCGGAGAGATCCCGCCGGATGTCCGGACGGTGACGGAGAACATTGCCAGGAAAGGGGGAACGCCGCTGGTCGTGGCGGACGGCGTGAAAGTGCTCGGAGCGATTTATCTGAAAGACATTGTGAAGGGAGGGATCAAGGAGCGGTTTTTGGAGCTTCGGAGAGCCGGGATCAAAACGGTGATGATCACCGGAGACAATCCCTTGACGGCCGCCGCCGTTGCGGCGGAGGCCGGCGTCGATGATTTCCTGGCGGAGGCGACACCGGAGACGAAGCTAAAGCTGATACGCGAGATGCAGACGGGCGGACGCCTGGTCGCGATGACCGGCGACGGGACGAACGACGCCCCGGCGTTGGCGCAAGCCGACGTCGCCGTGGCGATGAACACCGGGACGCAGGCGGCCAAAGAGGCGGGGAACCTGGTTGATCTCGACTCCAACCCGACGAAGCTGATCGAGATCGTCGAGGTCGGCAAGCAACTTCTGATGACACGAGGGGCGTTGACGACCTTCAGCATCTCCAACGATGTGGCGAAATATTTCGCGATCCTCCCGGCTGCTTTCGTCGGCGTCTATCCCGGTCTGGCGGCGATGAACATCATGGGATTGGCCACACCGCAGAGCGCCGTCCTCTCCGCGGTGATCTTTAATGCCTTGATCATCGTCGCCCTGATTCCGCTCTGTTTGAAGGGAATTCGCTACCGGCCGGTCGGCGCGGCGTCCTTGTTCCGGCGCAATCTCTTGGTCTATGGGCTGGGGGGGATGGTCGTTCCTTTTATCGGAATCAAGGTGATCGATCTGATCTTAGTTGCGCTGGGTTGGGCGTAGTAAAAGCGATCAGCTCTCAGCAGTCAGCGAAAGCTTAAAAGCTGATCGCTGAAAGCGGGCGGCTCATCATTCAAGTAGGAGACGAATATGTGGAAACGAGAGTTACGACCTGCATTGTTGATGTTTTTGGTTCTCACCGTCATTACAGGGGCGCTTTATCCCCTCGGCGTGACGGGAATCGCGGGCCTGCTCTTTCCAAATCAAGTCGATGGAAGTTTAATCCGCAAAGAAGGCGAGGTGGTGGGGTCCCGGCTTGTCGGCCAGCCGTTTGACGATCCGAAATATTTTTGGGGCCGTCCCTCTGCGACCGGACCGTTTCCGTACAACGCGTCGGCGTCGTCGGGATCGAACCTCGGACCCGCCAATGACGTGTTGAAGAAAGCGGTTGCAGAGCGCGTGGCGGCGCTCAAATCGGCCGATCCGGAGAATACCGATCCGGTGCCGGTCGACCTCGTCACCGCCTCCGGCAGCGGGCTCGACCCGCACATCACCCCGGCATCTGCGGAATATCAGGTCGGACGCGTCGCGAAGAGACGGGGGTTGGAGAAAGCGGTGGTCAGAGGGTTGATCTCCGGGCAGACCGAGGGGCGCCAGTTCGGTGTGCTGGGAGAGCAACGGGTCCATCTTCTCGGATTGAATCTGGCGCTCGACGACCTGACGAAGAAGAGTCAATGAAAAGATCCGACGCGCCAAGTAGATCAAGCTTTCCGAATCCGTTTATGGTAAAAATAGACTTAAGCTGAATCACCCAAACGGTTGGCATCGGCCCGTGGAGTATGGCCAATGGAGTATGAATGGAAGAACACCGGCCCGATCCGGATGCGCTTTTAAAGCGCTTCCGTGAGGAGGAGAAAAAGCAGGCGCGCGGCAAGCTGCGCGTTTTCTTCGGCGCGGCGGCCGGCGTGGGAAAGACCTTCGCCATGCTCGAGGCGGCCCATGAGCAGCTTGAAGCGGGGGTCGACGTCGTCATCGGCTGGGTGGAGACCCATGGGCGCAAAGAGACCGAAGCGCTGGTGGAAGGGCTGGAGATCCTGCCCCCTCGCCGGGTCGAGTACCAGGAAACAGTCCTCAAAGAGTTTGATCTCGACGCCGCCCTGAAGCGGCATTCCACCCTCATTTTGATGGATGAGCTCGCGCACACCAACGCGCCGGGCTCGCGCCATGTCAAACGATGGCAGGACGTGGTCGAGCTGCTCGATGCCGGGATTCATGTCTATACCACGGTGAACGTCCAGCACCTGGAGAGCCTCAATGACGTGGTCACGCAGATCACCGGCATTCCCGTCCATGAGACGGTTCCCGACTCCGTCCTGGAGCAGGCGGATGAGCTGGAGTTGATCGACATTCCGCCGGAGGATCTTATCCGCCGTCTCAAAGAGGGGAAAGTCTATGTCCCGGAGCAGGCGGAGCAGGCGATCCGGAACTTCTTTCGAAAGGGAAACCTGACGGCGCTTCGGGAGCTGGCGCTGCGCCGCACGGCCGATCGGGTCGATGCGGAGATGCAGATTTATCGGAAAGACCACGCCGTTCCAAAGGTCTGGCCGGCCGCAGAGACAATCCTGGTCTGCATCAATCCGACCCTGCGCGCCCGAAAGCTGATCCGGACCGCGAGACGGATGGCCGCGGGGCTGCACGCAAAATGGATCGCCGCCTACGTGCAGACACCGGAGCATCTGCGCCGGCCTGAATCGGAGCGCAACCAGGTGGTTCAGGCGCTGCGACTGGCCGAGCAACTCGGAGCCGAGACGGCCACCCTCACCGGACACCGGGTCAGCCAAGAAATCCTCAGCTATGCCCGTTCAAAAAACGTCAGCAGGATTATCGTTGGAAAACCGGTTCGATCCCGCTGGAAGGAGCTTCTCTTCGGTTCGGTCGTGGCCGATCTGGTGCGGCAGAGCGGCGAGATCGACATCTTCGTCATCACGGGCGAGGCGGGCCGGAGCCGATCGATGGCGGCGCGCGTTCTCCGCCAGACCAGCGCCCGGACGGCTTACCTCAAAGCGGCCGGAACGGTCGCGCTCTCCACACTCATCGCCTGGTGGATGCAGGACTTTTTTTCTTCCATCAATATGGTGATGGTGTATCTGCTCGGTGTCGTGTTCGTCGCGTCCCGCTGGGGACGAGGGCCCTCCATCTTTTCCTCCGTCTTGGCGGTCGCCGCCTTTGATTTCTTCTTCGTCCCCCCTCGCCTCACGTTTGCGGTGGGCGATACGGAGTACCTGCTCACCTTTTTCGTGATGTTGTTGACCGCGCTGGTCATCAGCAATCTCACGATTCGCAATCGCGAGCAGGCCGAGCTCGCCCGCGAGCGTGAAAGGCGCACCGCCGCGCTCTACGCGATGAGCCGCGAACTCACGCAGACCCGCCTGGTGGAGGGACTCTCCCGCGTCGCACTTCGCCATATCAGTGAAGTCTTCAAGTGCCAGGCGGCGGTCTTTCTTGCCGACGCGGCGAAACA
>SCUR01000094.1 GCA_004297235.1 Candidatus Manganitrophaceae bacterium
CACCAATCGAGCTTTTCCGCCCGATCGGCTGAAAACGCCGACGTCGCGACCCGATAGGCCGCTACGTTCGCCTCATTCTCGGGAAACTCGTCAATGCCGACATGCCACAAGCTCGACCCGCCGCACCGATCCTCTTCCTTAGCCATGATCCCTCCGGACGATCTCATTGAGTGTAGGTGAGTGAAGCAGCCTATACTGATCATAACAATTCGGCCCCCCCTGCCGGAAGCCCTCTTCGGCAAACGTTTGATCGAGTCGATGGGTGTGTTTGGAAACAAGGACAAAATAAAAGGACCGGATGCGCCGGGACCCTCGGCGCGGAGGCGCATCAAGGAGGGAAAAATGAGGTCGGAACGCGCTACTTCTGAAGACAGGCGGTATTCGGAACGACCGCCGGTTTGAGGGCTCTGGATTCCAAGGAGCGGACGGCCCGTTCAAGCAGCCAAAGCTTAAAATAGATCTTCAGTTGGACGAAAGGGGTCAACATGTGAAGATTCCTCCGGGATGCGCTTTCCTGATCAGGGAAATAGGGAAACGGTCTGGCCACCGTTTCCTCCCTCTTGTGTATATTACTTTATGGGATTATTTTATTTTGAGCAATCCCCTCAAAAGAGGGGGGCTCACTGTCCTCCCGACGTGGTGAAGAAGGCCTGGCCTTGGCCCGCAATCCAACCGGTCTTTTCATCGAGGAAGAAGACGCGGCGTAGCTGGCTGGTGGTTTTGGCTTGCTGCCGGCTCCAGATCCCGCCGCCGTCGTCGCTGTGGAGGATGAGACCGCCCCAACCGGTCAGCCAGATCTGCGCGGGGGAGATCAATGCGATTCCGTAGAAGCCGTTGGTATAGCTCGGGTAAGAAGCCGCCTTCACCTGATGCCAGGTTTGCCCGCCGTCGATCGTCTGCAGCACATTGGCCTGCGAGGTTCCGTTGCCCCCGACGGCAAGGCCGGCCGCTCCGCCCCCCCCGGCGGCGTTTCGGCTGAACTTCATATCGAAGATGCGGCCGTGCCCCTCCAATTGCCCGCCGTGTTCGGCCTCATAAAAGAACTGCCAGTGTTGGCCGCCGTCGGTGGTGTGCCCGAGCATCCGCAGCCAGCCGGTCGCGCACGGCTCGTCCCCCTCGGAGCCGCCGCCGATCCAGACGTCGTTCGGCGTGATCACATCGACGGTGAAGAGATGGGGGTTGAACGAGGTGACCTCCGGCCGGGGCTGGCCGGCGTTGGGGTGTTCGGGCGGATAGAGGCAGGGGGCCGGGAGGGGGCGAACGGTGCTGTTCTTCGGGATTTCCTGCCAGGTCGATCCCCCGTTGCTGGTCTTAAAAATGGACCCGAAGCGCCCGACGGTCCAGCCGTGCTGGCCGTCGAAGAATTGGACCTTTCTGAGATAAGACCCGTACTTCTTGGAGCAGGTTTGGGTCGCATCGTTCCAGACCTCGCACCAATCGCGGCGGTCCCAAATGCCGTCCCCCGTCCGGTCGGTCCAGGGGGCCCGGTTCACATGCTGCTCCACCCAGGTGTCTCCGCCGTCGGCGGTTTTGAAGATCGCCTCGGGCCAGCCGACCGCCCAGCCGGTATGGGCGTCGGTAAAAAAGACGTCGTAGAAATCGATCAGGGCGGCGGAGGGAGAGGGGGATCCTTTAAAAACAAGATTTTTCTGGAGCGGCCAAGTGGCCCCTCCGTCGGTCGTGTGCGCGATCACCTGGTCGATCCCGACGCTCCACCCCTCGGAGGCGGAGACGAAGTGGATGCCGAAGAGATCGCCGTTGACCCCTCTGCGCTGCCACCCTGCTCCCGGCGGCGGGGGGGCCGGGGAATTTGCCGTAATGTCGGTGGACGCCGTCCCGTTCGCGCCCCGGTTGTCGGCGACGACGAGCGTGGCCGTAAACTCGCCGGCGCTCTCATAAGTGTGATCGACGACGGCCCCCTTGACGGCGGGGGAGCCGTCGCCGAAGCTCCAATTATTGGAGAGAATCGAACCGTCGGGGTCGGACGATCCGGCGGCGTTGAAGGTCACCGTGAACGGAACGGTCCCGCTCGTCGCGGTCGCGGTGATCCGAGCGGTCGGTGCGATGTTGTCGGCGCTCACCGTGACGACGGCCGATTGGCTCACACCGTTCTCGGCCGTTGCGGTGAGGGTGGCGCTTCCGGCCGCCCGGGCCGTCGCCAACCCCTGCTGATCGATCGACACGACCTCCGGCGCGCTGGAAGTCCATAGGAAGGTCACGCCGGAAATCGTGCTGCCGTCGGCATCCTTGGCCGTCGCGACAAACCGGACCTGGTTGCCGACAAAAAGCGTTTGGGACGAACGGGTCAGCTCGATCGAAGCGATGGGCGGGGTGGTGGGGGGCGGAGGGATGACCTGCAAGATCGCGGGGTTGCTGATCACCTCTCCGAAGGAGGCGGTCAGCGTGGCCGTCCCTTCTTCGAGCCCCTCGACCGCGCTGTCGGAAGAGAGACGCCCGACCTTCGGATTGTCGATCTTCCAGGTAAAATCGATTCCGATGATCTCTTGACCCTCTCCATCCAGCGCGGTCGCCACGAACTGTTGGCTCGCCCCCACGGGAAGGAGAGCCGACGTCGGCGCGATCCGGATCTTGGAGACGGCCGGCGGTTGTGAAGGGGGCACCTTCGGGTCCGGGGGAGCTGGGGAGGAGCCGCCGCTCCCGCAGGCGATCAGGCAGAGCGATAAAATCAACGGTGCGGAGGCTCGGAAGGTTCGGGTCGGAGCGAGTCGAAGCGGAATATGACAGCGGCGGAAAAAGCGGTTCACGCTTTCTTTCTTACAGAAAGGTTGTTCCTTTCGATCGAGCGGACTGATCCTCGATCCAAACATACGGAGGTTAATAGCAAAGCCGATGCCACCTCAGGGATTCCAAAAATAAAACGAAAAAACCGCGGTCCCGGCCGTTCTGCCGGTATCGGGTTGTCTCTCTATTGCAGAAAGAGTGCAACGGTCTTCCGAGACGATGTGGAGTCTCGGCCGGTTCCATGCTACAATCCTGCAATGTTTAAGGAACCTCACTGGCGGGAGATTACGGTTGATATTCCGGCTGAGCATGAGGAGCCGGCGTCTGCGTATCTGATCGCGCAGGGGGCGGGGGGCATCTGGGTCGAATCCAACGGGCCCCGCGTTCACCTCCATGTTTTTTTCCCGATCGAGGAGAAGGAGAAAGTCGGCGCTCTCGGGAAGGGGCTTCGCCGTCTGTTGCCGAAAGGGAGCGTCTCGCTCGCGACCGCCCTTCGTCCCGAAGAGGAGTGGCAGACCGCTTGGCAGAAGCATTCGGTCCCGATTCAGCGGATCGGGAAGAGACTATTGATCGGCGCGCCATGGCATTTCCCCCTCTCGAACCGGTCTCATCGGGAGGTGATTCAACTTGCGCCGGGGATGGCTTTCGGCACCGGCACGCACGCCACCACGAGAAGCTGCCTGATATTTTTGGAAGGGCTGATCAGCCGGTCGGCGCGGGGCGCCCTTCTCGATGTCGGGACCGGAAGCGGTCTCCTGTCGATCGCCGGAACCAAGCTGGGGGCCCGCCGGGTGACGGCGGTCGAGATCGATCCGGTCGCCCTGGCCGTCGCCAAAGAGAATGCAAAAATCAACGGGGTCGATTCCAAGATCGTCTTTCGCAAGACGGTTCCCTCCGGCGCTCGCTACCGATGGGGGGTCGCCAACCTCACGGCGCCGGTCCTGATCGATCTGGTCGAAATCTTATCTCGAGCGGTCCGGCCGGGGGGAAATCTGATCCTCTCCGGAATTCTGGCGCGAGAGGGGGCCGATGTTCTCGCCCGGTATCGCCCGCGGTTTACGCTGTTAAGAAAAATGAGAAAGGGAGAATGGATCACCCTCCTTCTGGAAAAGAGAAAAAGATAACCGAGGGAGATTGCCGCCGTCCTCCTCCGCGACCGCTGAACCGGAAGGTGAGCCTGGCGCGCGCCCTCTCGAAGCTCGGCATCATCTCGCGCAGCCAGGCGCGGCCGTTGATCGAGTCGGGACGGGTCTCCGTGAATGGGCGGTGCATTCGAAATCCGGAGGTCCGCGTCGATCCGGATCGGGAGGTGATCCGGATCGACGACCGAGTGATCCGGGCGGCGACGCCGGTTTATCTGATGATGCATAAACCGAAGGGGGTGGTGACGACGCGGTCGGATGAGCGGGAGAGAAAAACCGTTTATGATCTCCTCGGAGAGGAAGGACGATGGATTTTCCCGGTCGGCCGCCTCGATAAAGAAACATCCGGGCTGCTTCTTCTGACCAACGACACCCAGTGGGGAAATCGTATTGCGGCGCCGGACGCCAAAGTTCCGAAGGAATATCATGTGAAGCTGAACCGGCCGGTCTCCGAAGAAGATTTGGAGCGGCTCCGATCGGGCGTTCCTCTGGAGGAGGGGAGAACGGCTCCCGCAGAGGCGGTCCGACGGAAGCCGACCGACGACTCCGGGAATGCAGGGGCAGGCAAAGGGGAATGGATTGTCCTGACGCTCCGGGAGGGGAGAAACCGCCAAGTGCGCCGGATGTGCGAAGCGCTCGGCTATCAGGTTGAAAATTTGGTTCGTGTTCGGATCGGAGCGCTGCGCCTCGGCGGGTTGACGCCCGGCGGGGTGCGCCCCCTCACGCCGGCGGAGGTAAAACGGCTCGCCCCTTCCTCCCCCTCAAAGCGCGACTAAAGTCGTTTCTATTTTGAAGCGACCAGGATTTCTCTTCCTTTGCGGTGTTCCTCGCGGCGATTTTTCAGATAGATCGTCAAGCCGAACCAGAGGCCGTAAAAGAAGAAGAGCATCAGGAGCGAGAGGGCCCCGGCCAGAGGGGTGGAATCGGTCACATGGTGGACCACCACAAAGAAATCGCCCGTGATTCCCAGCGCCAATGTTGTCAGAGAAGCGAGAAGGATCCGGCTGGCGAAACGGTGGAACTGCTCCGTGCTCTCCCCCTTCTCCACAATCCGGTGGTAGGCCGCCGGGGTCATCAGGAGGATGGTCGTGATCGTAATAAAGGAGAGACTGGCAAGGTGAAGATATTTCAAGGAAGAGGGGAGCCGCTCGAACGGGCTGGTCAGGAAAATGACAAATTGAAAGCCGAGAAGCGCTTGGGCTCCCGGTAGCGCCACCCTCGTTTCCGTCAAGAGATGATCGATCTTTTCGGCGAGCGGCGTCCGCCGGTTCGGTTGATCCCCTTCTTTTTTTACTTTTTCCAATGCGTCCTCCAAATGCGCCGGAGAACCTTCCCGATCGGTTCGAGGAAAGCGTTCACTCCGATGAATCAATTCCAACCCATACCAGAAATAAAGGGGGGTCCCCAGGGCGATCAACCCGGCCGCCGCCGCCAGCGGGAAGGGAAAGACCTCTCGGGTCGCGACATAGAAATTGATCGCCAGGCTGAACGCGAACGGCAAAAGAGCTATTTCAATGATCGCCGTCGTGAAGCGATGAAAGGCTTCTGTATCGTCTCCCCGATTGACGATCCGGTGATAGGAAGCGGGCGAGATGAGAAGGCCGAGCACGATGAGGATCAGGCTCAACGCTGTGAGGAGGAGATACTTTGATGACGGCGGCAGCGCGTCGAAGCGCGCTTCGAATGCGGAGCGGTATTGAAACCCCAGGAGAACCTGCGCGCCTAGAATCAGGATCCGGCTCTCATCGAGGACATTTTTGATTTTGTTCTGGAGTTTCGCCATAACGCAAGTTGATTTGTTCGGAATCGTCCTCCGGAGGTAAAGGCGCGTCGCTCGGCTCTCCATCCGTCTTAAAGGGAATGTTTGAGCGACGCGCCTTGGATCGTTCCGGAGAGGAAATAAGCTTTAAAAGATCCGATCACGTCCTTGCCGGTCGGGGATTATAATAGTCCCGCCGTGAGAATCCGAGGGACCCTCCCCAAATGGCCGCACCCAGCGACAGAAGGGATGTGATGAAGAACCACCATGCCGCCGCGGCGCCATATTTGGCCGTCGTCTCGGCCGCCTGCGCCGCCTGCTGTTTCATCTGCTCCGGATTGGCGCCCAATTGATCGAAGGCTTTCTCGGCCTGTTCCCGCGACATCCCGGTGGAGCTCATCAGATTCTGAATTTTTGACTCGCGGTCGGCGCCCTGCTGTCCGCCGCCTGCGCCGCGCCCTACGTTTTGGTCCTGTCCCATTTTGGTAGCGGCCCCTTGGGCGGCTCCTTGCGCTCCGGCTTGAACCCCTTTTCCGACCATGCCCATGATTCCACTCAAGGCGGAGCCGACCCCCGAGGCGGCGATCCAGACAAAGAAGATCAATGAGAGCGACCAGACCAAGGCCCCTTGAAGCGAGCCCTCACCCCGTTCCGGGATGGATGTGTAGCGGCCGGCGACCCAAGCGCCGACGAAAACGGAGATAATCGACGAAAGGACGGTCCAGACGCCGGCTCCGATGCCGATCGCCGTTCCGGAGGCGGACCCCTCCGCTCCGACCGCCGTCAATCCAATCGCAATGCCGAGTACGTTCAGTAAGATCTGCGTCACCGTGGCGATAAAGAAACCGGCAATCACCGCACCCCATCCGATCCGGCTGACCGGATAGAGGTAGGACGATGCTCCCGTTGTAATCGGTTCTCGATAAGGTTCCCTGATTCCCTCACGTTCCATTTCCATTTTCTAAACCTCCTCTTCCTCGTCAATAAATTTGCTGTTTATTGAAAGGAGAAATGGGTTTGTAATAACCCCAAACCCAAATTTTGCAAGAAGGGTGCCTATGGACAGGGGGCTTTAGAGAGGCTTAGGGTCGTCTGAAAGACCGCGAAAGAATGATCGGGATGGGATGGGAAGGAACAGGACAAATTCGGTATTTTTAATATTGGGTGTGTGCCTTTTTTGCACGGGGAGAAAGCGAATAGAAGAGATTGGCTTTCTTCAGCATCGGAATCGCGGCATTGCGGACAGGGATGCCTCCCCGCGTCATGCCTCGTTCTCGACCGTGGTGAGAATGGCCGTGCACCACCAGATCGGCGCCCCCCTCATCGACCGCCTTTCCCAGCAGATAGCTCCCCAAAAAGGGGAAGACCTCGGCCCGCTCGCCGGCGAGCGTTTCTCGGATGGGAGAGTAATGAAGCAGCGCGATCTTCAAATCGGTCTGCAAGGAAAGGAGCGTCTCCTTTAAACGGTTGGATAGCATTTCGGTATGGCGGATAAAGGTCTTCATCTCCGGCTCGCCGAAGATCGTTCCGCAGGCCCCTTCGAATCCGCCGCCGAATCCCTTCGTGCCGGCGATGCCGATCGACAGGTCCCGGCAGTGGATCACGGTGGCATTCCCTTCGAGGACCGTCACGCCGGCCTCCTCCAGAAGCCGCTGCACCTCTTTGACCTGATTGCAATGATAGTCGTGGTTTCCCAGGACGGCGACGATCGGCATCCGAAGTCCCCTTAAATCATCAATGAGGACGGCGGTCTCTTCGGGGGTCCCAGTATCGGTCAGATCGCCGGCCAAGAGGAGCAGGTCGGCCTCGTTCTCGAGCTTCTGAAAATGGGAGCGCAGCTTCCCGTGCGAGAGCTCATCATAGTGAAGGTCGCCCGCGGCGGCAATCCGGACAGAGGGGCCTTCGGGAGGAGGGGCCTCCGGCGGGATCGGCGGGGTCAACTCGCTGATCACCTCGTACTCCGGCAGTTGCCGTTGAACGACCGTTCGGGCGTATTCTCCCTTTTCGAAAGAGGAAACCTCCCCATACAGAATGATCCGGCTTCCCTCGATCTGGACGCGGACGTTGAGGATACCGACGCGGGGATCGGTCGCGAGGGTCTGCCTGATTTTTTCTCGAAGGTAATGATCTTCCGTCATTCGGTTTTGCTCCTTCGCTTATTCGAGATAGGTATGCAGGATATCCAAGACCGCGCGGTCGGGCACCGGCAGATCGATCGATTGCGCGTAGAAGAGCATGCTTAACACCCGGCGGGGGCCGTGCTTGGCGCGCCGTTTCAGATATTCCCAATCGATTTTTCCCGATTTGATGACGCCGAGGGCATCGAACCAGTGATGCGGGCCGAACTCCTCCGTCGCCAGGCTCTTCATGACCATCAGATCCTCGACGGGGAGAATCGGAATCGTCTTCCCCATAAATTCGATCGGGGTGGCCCGCCGGAAGGTCTCGTCATCGAGATAAATATTCCCGGCCGATTTGAAGATGATATCGATCGGAACGTTGTCCTTCTGGGCTTTATAGAGCCATTTGGGATCGGTCTTTTCGGTTTTGAACCCGACCTCCTCCAAAGCATTGAGCAGCCGCTCGGCCTGTTCCGGCCGCACGAAGATATCGACATCCTTCGTCCGCCGTTCCCGTCCGTAACATTTGGCGGCGAGACCTCCGCCGAAGACATAAGGGATCTG
>SCUR01000095.1 GCA_004297235.1 Candidatus Manganitrophaceae bacterium
CCAGATGGTCCGTTGTGTCAATCGCGGGGACCTGATCGACGGCGTCATCATGGAGAACCGTTTACGGATGTGTAAGCGGACGAGGGTTTTCTGCACAAAGAAAATTCGCTTTTGTGCGGCTTAGAGCAGCCGGATGTTGAAGCGCGTGCGTCTTGGAAACGGAGCGAAAAAATTGTTCCGATGGACGCTTGGGGGAATCAACCCCAATCAATAACAATCCGAAGTAAGACATGAACCTAACCAGCAAAGAGGAGAGAGCCATGGGAAAGACATTTATGCGGTCGCTGATGGTGTCGCTGATGGTGATCATCGGAGCGGTTTCTTTTGCGTCAGCTGCGGTGACCCCTTTCGCAAGACGAGGGGTTTCCGACAGGTGGGTTACATGGCGCGTGGACGCCCTGCTCCACGACGATAACCGGTATGATTATCGGGAGGTGAGAGTGAAGACGAAAGATAAAGTGGTGACCCTCAAGGGATCGGTCATGACCGACTATGAGAAAGCCCATGCGGTGCTCGTGGCCGGAGATATTCCCGGAGTGAAGGCGGTGACCGATGAAATTATCGTCGCCGAGCCGGTTGACCCCGACATCGCGCTGATGAAACGGGTGCGCTCCGAAATCGTACAGGACCCCCTTCTCAAGATCATCGCGCTCGATGTGGACGCAAAAGACGGGGCGGTCACGCTCTATGGGATCGTTCGCGATTCCGAGCAGAAAGAACGGGTCGACGAACTGGTCCACGGCATTCCGGGGGTGAAAGCGCTCGCAGATGAGATCCTACTGGAGTAGCGGGTTCTCCCGTCCCGAATCAAATGAGAGGTTTGGAGGGGGTGTGCTTCGGAACGGAGAGATGCCTTGTGCGGGGCGGTGAAGAAGGGCTATTCTGTAAGAGCGATTGGAGGCGCGCGGGGTTCACCGACCTCTTGAACGCAGCGAACGGGCCGCGGGTCGATTTTGGGTGAAAGATCGATCTCCTCTGACCTTTCTCCGATCACCCGCCTCTACTGAAGGAGCGCTTGTCGATGGAGAAGAAGCATTGGATTTCCGTCTGGTATTTTCTGGCCGCGATCTTCCTGATTCTTACATTCGAGAGCTATTTTCTCGCGCCCCACGTCGAGAACCTCTCTTACAGCGAGTTCAAGCGCCTTGTGAAGGCGGGGAAGGTGGAGAACCTGACCCTCGGTCAAACCGAGATCACCGGAACGCTCAAGGCGGAGGGTCTGGAGGGGCTGCTCTCCAAAGAAAAAATCGCAGATCTTAAAAAGTTCGGAAAGGGGGAGCATCGCTTTGTCACGGTCAGGGTCAACGATCCCTCCCTGGTCCAAGAACTGGAGGGGGCAAACGTTCGCTTCACCGGCAGGCGGGAGAGCAACTGGATCTCAACCCTCCTTTCCTGGATCGTTCCCGCCCTTCTCTTCTTTGTTTTATGGGGGGCGCTCATCAGGCGGATGGGGGCGCCGAGCGGCGTCCTGGAGATCGGCAAAAGCAAGGCGAAGGTCTACGTGGAAAAGAAGACCGGGGTGACCTTTGAGGATGTCGCCGGCATCGACGAAGCAAAAGAGGAGCTGATGGAGGTGGTGTCGTTTTTAAAGGACCCGCAGCGATACCGGCGCCTGGGGGGAAACATCCCCAAGGGGGTCTTGATCGTCGGAGCCCCCGGAACGGGGAAAACCCTTCTGGCCAAGGCGGTCGCCGGGGAGGCGAGGGTTCCGTTCTTCAGTCTGAGCGGGTCGGATTTCGTGGAGATGTTCGTCGGCGTGGGTGCTGCGCGGGTGCGCGATCTCTTCACGCAGGCGCAACAGAAGGCCCCCTGCATCATCTTCATCGACGAGCTCGACGCCCTCGGAAAGGCGCGGGGGGTCAATCCGTTTGGAATGCACGACGAGCGGGAGCAGACCCTCAATCAGCTGCTGGTGGAGATGGACGGCTTCGACACGAACAAGGGGGTGATCATTCTGGCCGCCACGAATCGGCCGGAGACGCTCGACCCTGCCTTGCTCCGTCCCGGGCGCTTTGACCGGCATGTGACGCTCGACCGGCCCGACCTGAAGGGCCGGGAGAAAATTCTTCGGGTCCACACCGAGCATGTCGTTCTCTCCCCCGAGGTCGATCTTTCCGTCATCGCCGCCAGGACGCCCGGATTTGTCGGGGCCGATCTGGCCAACCTGGTCAATGAAGCGGCCCTTCTGGCGGCCCGCAAAGGAAAAGAAAAGGTGGAGACGGCCGATTTTGACGAGGCGGTCGACCGGATCGTCGGCGGCCTCGAAAAGAAAACCCGGGTCATGAATCCGAAGGAGAAGGAAACGGTCGCCTACCACGAGGCGGGACATGCGCTGGTGGCCGAGTTTCGCCCCCACGCGGACCGGGTCTTGAAAATCTCCATCATCCCTCGCGGGGTCGCCGCCCTCGGCTACACCCAGCAGCTTCCGACCGAGGACCGGTATCTTTTAAAAAGGAGCGAGCTTCTCGACCGGCTGGATGTTCTTCTGGGGGGGCGGGTGGCCGAGGAAATCGTTTTCGGGGATATCTCCACCGGCGCGCAAAACGACCTTCAGCGCGCGACCGACATGGCGCGTCATATGATCACGCAATACGGGATGAGCGACGATCTCGGCCTGGCCACCTTCGAGGAGCCCCGCCCTTCCCCTTATCTGAATGTTCCGTCCGCGCCGGGGCAGAGAGCGTATTCAGAGCGAACGGCGCAGTCGATTGATGACGAGGTGAAGAAACTCCTCGATGAGGCTCACGTTCGTGTCCGCAAAACGCTGACCGCGCAGCGGGCGACGCTCGAATCGCTGGCGAAGCTCCTTTTGGAAAAGGAGGTGGTCGACCGGACGACGTTGGACAACCTGCTGAAGACGCATCGCGAGCGCCATTCTCGCCCTTCCAGGGCGGGGTGATTTATTTGCCTGACAGGAGAGATATGAAACAGGGAATCATCAACAAACCGATTGAATTGCTCATCAGGGATCTCGGGGATCAAGATGGAATGGTCCGTCAGCGAGCTCGGCATGCTTTAACGAAGATAGGCGAGCCGGCCGTTGACTCATTAATCAGCGCATTTAAAGGGAAGAATCAGCCCGCGCATTATGAGGCGGCGAAAGCGTTAAGCCGAATCGGAAGCGTTAAAGCAATTGAAACACTGATCAGAGCCCTCGACGACGAAGATTTCAGTGTGCAGTGGGTGGCCGCCGAAGGGCTGATCGCGATTGGCAAGTCAGCGATCAAGCCCCTCTTGAAAGCCTTAGCGCTTCATTCTGATTCGAATCGGATGCGCGCCGGAGCGCACCACGTGCTTCATGATTTGGTAAATCGGGAATTGGTCGATGGGCGAACACGCAAAATTTTAATGCCTGTTTTAGAAGCATACGGTCTTTTTGGACCGGACGAGTATCTCTCTTCAGTCGCTGATCGAGCTTGGAGCCAGTTCGAAGCGAAAGAATAGCGATACATCGAGGCTGGAAGGGCTGCGACGGGATCGCCTTGCGCACGGTCCCGCTTTGTCTTCGGCAAGACGGCGCATACGACCAGCCACTTTCAGGGCACGGCATCGAAGATCTGCGACTGTATGATCGTGCTGGCGGTGGCGCTGCCGGCGTTGATCCTGACCCTGGCGTTATTCCGGCCCCCGTCAAGCTGAAGAGAAGCAGGGCAAGGACGATCAGCGCCACGATCGTGTAGGTGCCATCACGCTGCCGCGCAAAGGCGAAGACTAAGAGCGCCACCCGCGCCATCGGTGTCGCCATCAGGAGGAGCAGTCCGAATTGAATCAGATTGCGGCCATGGGAAGAGAGCGCATCGGCCAGGATAGCCGGAACGCTCCGCAGATCGCTCGGCTCCCCGCGGAAGATCCGATAATGCGGCGGCGTGGCGCCGTGCTGAATCAGGTAGAGCGCCCCCCCGATCACCACGATCGCGGCGGCCAGGAACACGCCGGCCCGAAGGAGCTCCCCCACGATCCGCTCGACCCGCCGATCGGTCCACCCGGGCTTCGGCGAGGACATTTCAGAGGCTCCCCGTCAGGCCGTTGTAGATCATCTCGATCGCCAGGACCAAGATGATCCCGCCGAAGAGAAGCCGCAAGACGCGCGTTCGGGCGCGGATCAATTCGCGCGCGCCCAAGAGCGCCCCGAGGAGAACCCCCAACATCACCGGCATCGACAGGCCGGGATCGATATAGCCGCGGTTCAGATAAACCCCCGCGCTGGCCGCGGCGGTGACGCCGATCATGAAATTGCTCGTGGTGGTCGAGACCTTGAAGGGAATCTGCATCACCTGGTCCATCGCCAGGACCTTGACCGCCCCCGATCCGATGCCGAGCAGCCCGGAGAGAACGCCCGCCCCAAACATAAGGCCGAAACCTTTAACGACATTCCGGACATGGTATGCCCTCGGCCCTTCCGGTGTCGGCTCGCTTCCGTCCATCTTCAGGCGGACCGCCAACGGATCGGCCGGCAGATCAGCCGGATGCCCATTCCCCGGAGGATGCCGCCCCCGGATCGACAAAAAGGCGGAGTAGATCAGGACCGCTCCGAAGATCACAGAAATCGCAGCGGTTGAGAGCCGCGACGCCTCGAAGGCCCCGGCCAGTGCCCCCAGGGTCGTGGCGATCTCCAGGAACATCCCGATCCGGATATTGCTGAAGCCCTCTTTGACATAGGCCGCGGCGGCCCCGGAGGAGGTGGCGATGACCGAGACCAGAGAAGCGCCCGCCGCATAACGGATATCGACCCCAAAGCCGAGGACCAGCATCGGGACGAGGACGACCCCGCCCCCCAGTCCGGTCAAGGCTCCCAGGAACCCTGCCAACACGGAGCCGAGCCAAATGAGAAAGGTCCAGACAAAGGTATTCATCGCCGTAGAGAGATCCCCCTTGAAGTCATGCCGCCGATTCTCCTCTCTAATCCTCCGGAAGGGTCGGCTGCAGCCAACTCTGCCCGTCTTGGGCGATCAACGCCCCGGCGGCTTCCGGCCCCCAACTGCCGGCCGGGTAGTTGGGAAAGCCGATCGGCGCGACCGACTCCCATGCCTCCAAGATCGGCGTGACGATCGACCAGGCCGCCTCCACCTGGTCGGCCCGCATAAAGAGGGTAGCGTCCCCCCGCATGACATCCAACAGCAGGGTTTCGTAAGCCTCGGGGGAGGTCGCCTTGAACGCCTCCCGGTAGGTGAACCGCATCTCGACCGGACTCAGGCGCATCGTCGGGCCCGGCCGCTTGGCCTGGAACCGAAGAAGGATCCCCTCCTCCGGCTGAATCCGGAGGATCAGGCGGTTGGTTTGCCACTCGGCGAACGCGGTGTCTGGAAAGGATTGGTGGGGCACCGGCCGAAACCGGATCTGCGCCTCGGAGGCCCGGATCGGGAGGCGCTTTCCGGTGCGAAGGTAGAAGGGAATATCCTGCCAGCGCCAGTTGTCGATGAACAGTTTGAGGGCCGCAAACGTTTCGGTCGTCGAATCGGACGCCACGCCGGGCTCATCGCGATAAGCGGGGACGCGCTTCCCCTCGATCCATCCCGCCCCGTACTGCCCCCGCACGGCAAACCGATGGAGCTCCTCCCGTGGGATCGGGCGGATCGCCCGGAGCACATCGAGCTTTTTGTTGCGGATCTCGTCGGCGAGGAAAGAGACCGGCGGCTCCATGGCGATCAGGGAGAGAATCTGCAGCAGATGGTTCTGGATCATGTCCCGGAGGGCGCCGGCATGGTCGTAGTAGGCGCCGCGATGTTCCACCCCCACCTGCTCGGCCACCGTGATCTGGACATGATCGATGTAGCGCCGGTCCCAGATCGGCTCGAAGAGGGCGTTGGCGAACCGGAAGGCGAGGATGTTCTGGACCGTCTCTTTCCCCAGATAATGATCGATCCGATAGATCTGGGATTCGTCGAAGGTGTGCGTGAGCAGGCGGTTCAAATCGCGCGCCGAGGCGAGGTCGTGGCCGAACGGTTTTTCGACGACGATCCGGGCCCGCGCGCGGTCGCGGGCGAGGCGGGCGCGCCCGAGCTGCTCCGTGACCGTCTGAATCGCCGCCGGTGGGAGGGCGAGATAGAGGAGGAGGCCGGCCTCATCTCCCCACTCCTTCTCAAGGGCGGCAATCCGGTCGGCCAGGGCGGCATAGCCCTCGGGACGGGCCAGGTCGGCGGAGAGGAAGCAGACCAGGTGGGAGGCGAACCGGTTCCACGCCTCCTCGTCGCTCTGGCCGCGGCGGGAAAACCGATCGACCCCGTCGCGCAGGCGTTGACGGAAAGGGTCGAGATCCATCTTGACCCGATCGACCCCGACGACGGCGAAGCGCTCCGGAAGCCACCCGTCGAGAAAGAGGTCATACAAGGCCGGGATCAGCTTGCGCCAGGCAAGATCGCCTCCGGCGCCGAAGATCGTCATCACGGTCGGACCGGGCCGTGCCTCATCCGACATCGGCCCCTCCCGATTCCTCGTCCCACGCCGTGTGAAAGACCCCCGCTTCATCGGTCCGCTCGTAGGTGTGGGCGCCGAAGTAGTCGCGCTGCGCCTGGATCAGGTTGGCCGGCAGCCGCTCGCTCCGGTAGCCGTCGAAGTAGGCGAGGGAGACCATGAACCCCGGGACCGGGATTCCCGACGCGGCGGCCTGTTGGACCACGGCGCGCAGCGGCTCCTGACGGCTTGCCGCCTCTTGGGCGAAGCGGTCTTCCAGCAACAGGTGGGGGAGATCGGGATGATCTCGGTACGCCGCGCGGATCTCCTCCAGCAGGGCCGCGCGAATGATGCAGCCGCCCCGCCAGATCCGGGCGACCTCCGTCAGATTCAAGTTGTAATCGTAGGCATCAGAGGCGCTTCGAAGCTGCGCCATCCCTTGGACATAGGTGAGGAGCATTGCGGCATAGAGGGCCTCGCGCATCCGGTCGAGGAAGGCGTTGCGATCTCCCTGGAATCGTCGTGGCGGCCCGCCCAGGCGCTTGGCGGCGGCCTCCCTTTGGTCCTTGAAGGCGGAGAGGTCGCGCATCGCCACGGCGATGTCGATCGTCGGGACCGGGACCTGCAGCTCCATCGCGTCCTGCGCGGTCCACTTCCCCGTCCCCTTCTCTTTCGCTTCATCCCGAATCAGATCGATCAGTCGTTGGCCGGTTTTCTCGTCGATCCGACGGAAAATACGGGCGGTGATCTCGATCAGGTAGGCGTTGAGTTCCGTCCGGTTCCACTGATCGAAAAGATCGGCGAGCGCATCATTCGTCAGGCCGAGCCCCCGTTTCATCACATCGTAGCTCTCGGCGATCAACTGCATCAGGCCGTACTCGATTCCGTTGTGGACCATCTTCACGTAATGACCGGCGGAGCCGGGGCCCAGCCAGGCGACGCAGGGGGTTCCCTCCACTTTTGCCGCCGCCGCCTCGAAGATCGGCCGCACCCGGTCATAGCCCTCCTTCGGGCCGCCCGGCATAATGCTGGGGCCGCGGCGGGCCCCCTGCTCTCCCCCGGAGATCCCGACCCCCAGAAAGAGAATCCCTCTTTCAGAGAGAGCGCTCGCCCGCCGGTCTGTTTCTTTAAAATAAGAATTGCCGCCGTCGATGATCAGATCCCCCGCTTCCAGATGAGGGATCAGCTCCCGGATCACGGTATCGACCGGGGGTCCGGCCGGCACCAGCATCATCACCGCCCGCGGCCGGCGCAGGGAATCGATGAATCCCTTCAGGTCGTCGGCGCCCTGGACCCTCCGCCCCTTCGCCTCGCTGCGCAGGGCCTGCACTTTCCCGCTCTCTTTATCGGTGCCGACCACGGAGAAACCTCGGTCGGCGATGTTCAGCGCCAGATTCCGCCCCATCACCCCCAGGCCGATCATCCCGATCTCGTATCCCGGCTCAGCCATCTCGTTTTCTCCTCTTCTCTATTTCTCCAAAGAGAGTCCCCATTGTTCGAGGGCGGCTCGCGTCGATTCGCAATCGCGGTGGGAAATCCCCCGGATGCCCCATCCCCGGGCCACTTCGACGAAGAGGCTCCGGTCCTCGATGTATACCACCTCCGACGGCGTCGCCTGGGCGAGGTCGAGGGCGATCCGGTAGATGTCGGCGTCCGGCTTTCGGTAGTGCACGAAGCAGGAGACGATGAAGAGGTCGATGAAACTTCCCAGCCCGAACATCCGAATCCGGTGCGTCGTCAGATCGCGCCCCTCATTGCTGACCGCCGCGATCTTGAGCCGATGGCGCCTCTTGAGGTTGCGGATCAGATCGATCATCTCCGGGTAGGGTTGGGACTGCTCGAACATGAACGCCTTGAACGCCTCCCGCGAGAAGGGGCGCTCCCGGTAGAAGACTACCCGCGTCAGATATTCATCCAGGGTGAGCTTCCCCTCCTCGTAGGTGTCGAATGTGAGATGGTGACGCTCGCTCATCTCCTCCTCGTCCTCGTCCAACCCGAATTTCTCGACCGCCCGGCGCCGGGCGCGCCGATCCCAGCCGTTGGTGAGCAAGACCCCTCCGATGTCGAGGAAGAGGGTGGTGATCGGCCTTGATGCCATCTTTATCTCCCGATGACGGCTTCACACGATGTCAAGCCGCCCGCGACTCCTCCCGTTCGGACGCGCTCCAGCGCCAGTTCACGACCTCCGGCAGATCCTCGTCGCGCTCTCGGATATAGGCCTGGTGCGCGGCGAGGCGGCGCTCAAAGAGATCGACCGCTTCTCCCGCCTGGGAACGGAGCCGCTCGACCCGTTTCAGGGCGGCGATCGCCAGATCGTAGCGGCTCATCTGATTGAGGACCAGCATGTCGAACGGCGTCGTCGTCCGCCCTTCCTCCATGTAGCCGTGAACGTGAAATCGGCTGGGGTGGGGGCGGTGGTAGATCAACTCATGGATCAGCCGCGGATAGCCGTGAAAGGCGAAGATGACGTCGGCCTCCTCTGTGAATATTTTATTGAAGGCCGCTTCATCGAGTCCGTGGGAGTGATCCCGGTGAGACATCAGGCTGAAGAGGTCGACCACGTTCGCCACCCGGACCCGGATCCCCGGCAACGCCCGCTGCAGCAGCCAGGCGGCGGCGACTGTTTCGGTGGTCGGCACGTCGCCGGCGGCGGCCAGCACCACGTCGGGCCGGCCCGCGTCGTTGCCGGCCCATTCCCACACCGAGGCACCCCGGGCGCAGTGCGCCTCGGCTTCCTTCATTCCGAGCCATTGGGGATTCGATTGTTTTGAGGCGACGACCAGATTGACGTATTCCCGGCTCCTCAGACAATGGTCCATGACCGAAAGGAGGCAGTTGGCGTCGGGGGGGAAGTAGATGCGGGCGACGGAGCTTTTCTTGTTGACGACGTTGTTGATGAAGCTCGGCACCTGGTGGCTGTATCCGTTGTGGTCCTGCCGCCAGACATGAGAGGTGAGGAGATAGTTGAGCGAGGCGATCGGCTTTCTCCACGGGGTTTCCCGGGCCACCTTGAGCCATTTCGCATGCTGGTTGAGCATCGAGTCGACAATCGGGGTAAACGCCTCGTAGCAGGCGAAGAGACCGTGGCGGCCGGTCAGCAGATATCCTTCCAGCCACCCCTGGCAGGTATGCTCGCTGAGGATCTCCATCACCCGTCCGTCCCCGGCGAGAAATTCGTCGGTGTTTACCTTCGGCCAGATCCAGGCCCGGCCGGTCGCCTCGAAGAGGGGATCCATCCGGTTGGAGGTGGTCTCATCGGGGCAGAAGACACGGAAGTTCTTCTCCGCTTCATTGGCGCGGAAGGTGTCGCGCAGAGATCGGGCCAGATCCCGCGTCCCTTGCGCATCGACCGCTCCGGGGGCAGGCACCTCGACCGCGTATCGGGTGAAGTCGGGCAATTTCAGCGGAGCCAAGCGTTGGCCGCCGTTCGCGTGCCGATTCATGCCGATCCTCCGGTCCCCCCGCGGGCAGACCGCCGCAACCTCAGGGAGCGGTTTTCCGGCTTCATCAAACAGCTCCTCCGGTCGATAACCTCTCAGCCAATCTTCGACCGCTTTCAGATGCGCCGGGTTTTGGACCGGATCGACGATCGGAATCTGGTGGGCGTGGAAGGTCCCCTCGATCGGGTGTCCGTCGAGACTTTTCGGTCCGGTCCACCCTTTGGGGGTGCGAAGAAGGATCATCGGCCAGGCCGGGCGTTCGGGGATCTGTCCGTTCCGCGCCCGCGCTTGAAGGTCGCGGATCTCCCGGTAGGCCCAGTCGAGCGCCTCCCACATCGCCGGGTGGACCTCTCTCGGATTGTCGCCGGAGACGAACCGCGCCCGATGGCCGTAGCCGGTAAAGAGATGCTCCAACTCGCCGTCGTCCATTCGTCCCAGGAGGGTCGGCCCGGAGAGCTTGTAGCCGTTGAGATGGAGAATCGGCAAGACCGCGCCGGAGGAGACCGGGTCGAGGAACTTATTGGAGTGCCAGGCCGCCGCCAGCGGTCCGGTCTCCGCCTCACCGTCGCCGACGATGCAGGTGACGATCAGGTCGGGGTTGTCGAACGCCGCGCCATAGGCATGGGCCAGGCTGTAGCCGAGCTCTCCCCCCTCTTGGATCATCCCCGGCGTCTGGGGGACGAGATGGCTCGGCGCGCCGTACGGCCAGGAGAACTGCCGGACGAGGCGATGGGCCCCTTCCAGGCCGGGCCGAAGCGCCGAATCGTACTCACCGAGGGTCCCCTCCAGGTAAAGGTTGGCCAGAATCGCCGGCGCGCCGTGACCGGGGCCGACCACCAGCAGGATCTCGGCGTCGGTGTCTTGAATCAGACGGTTCAAATGGGTGTAGATCAGGTTGATCCCGGGCTGGGTCCCCCAATGCCCCAGCAGACGGGGCTTGATCTCCTCCGCCCGAAGCGGCCGGCGCAGAAGGGGGTTGTCTTGCAGATAGAGCTGGGCGGCCCCCAGGTAATTGGCCGCGCGCCAGTAGGCGTCGAGCTGATCGAGACGCTCCCGGGAAATCGATGTCGCGCGGAGCTCCTTTGCCTTGACTTGTCTCTTCACTTGATCCATCGTTTTCTCCTCTCTCTCGCGAAGAAGCTGATTGGTCTCTCTGGCAATGATCCGTTCCTCATTCGTCTTCATCACCCTGACCATGGCGGGCCGGCCGTCTCGGGAGATGATCGGGGCATTCGTCTCGTTCCGGCCGAGGTCGAGGCCGATTCCCAAAAATTCCATCCCCTCGCAGATCCGCTCCCGGATCGAGGGGGCGTTCTCTCCGATCCCTCCGGTAAAGACCAGGGTGTCGAGCCCCCCCAGGACGGCGGCGAGGGCCCCCAGGAATTTCTTCGCCTGGTAGCAGAAGAGATCGACCGCCTCGGCGGCCTGCGGGTCTTCGGAGGCTCGGTTCACCAACTCTTTCATATCGGGGCTGATTCCCGACACCCCCAAGAGCCCCCCTTGCCGGTTGACCATCTTGTTGACCGTGGCGGGATCGACCCCTTTTTCCTGGAGAAGGTAGAGAAGGACCCCCGGATCGAGATCGCCCGAGCGGGTGCTCATCACCAGTCCGCCGGCGGGGGTCAATCCCATCGTGGTCTCGA
>SCUR01000096.1 GCA_004297235.1 Candidatus Manganitrophaceae bacterium
TTGATAGACGGTTTATCGACCAAATCAGGTCGCCTGCCGAAGCGCAATCCACGATGCTCTTTCGTGGTTGAGCGAGTTGCGACCGTGGGGGTGCTGGGGGTATCCCCCCGCTGCCCTGGGAATCGAAAGGGGGGTGGGCAAGCACCCCCCGTCGCGGGGTTTGGGGCGAAGCCCCATTCCATGTCCTTCGTTCTTTGAACAATCTCTACAATTAAATGAGGACACTACCGCCCCGCAACCGGAAGAACCGTTTGGACCTCCAAGATCGACACTGCTGCAGTAGACGACCTTCCATTCGGGTTATTTGATTGCAATCAAAAGGAGATGATAAACTGAATGAAGGCAAAGAAGTCGCTCCACGACAAGAAAGCCGTCGGACAGCAACGTTTTCTCACACTTTGAAAAAGGAGAGCATATGAAAGAGGAGTCTCATCAACATGGCTCACTGAAGCACAATCATACCCACCGGCAAGACGAACATCACAAGCATGATAATGAAAAGGGAGAGCATTCGCACGATCATGAACATCCGGCGATGGCGCACAGCCATGCCCATGATCACCAAGAAATGCACCATCAACACTAACTCTCATCGAGGGAGACCCGGCGGCGGACCGGGTCTCCCTTACTTATGCCGCAGACACGCTTCAATATCGTTTCAATCGCGTACCCCGGAGATGAGGGACAGGGGGCCCTTCCACGACGATCAGGAAGGGAAGAACCCTCACCCCCGGGATCTCTTTGATTCTATAATTTGGTCTGGAGGACGACACCCCCTTCCCGAAGGATCACCCGTTCCAATTTGCACCGGAGCGGAAGGATTTCTCCCAATGCGGTTTGAAAGAGAATCTTCCCCTCACGGAATTCAATTCCGGTGACCGCTTCTAAAAAGATCTCTTCTCTCCCATCCGATTCCAAACAGATGTCCGTTCCGAGGAGTCGATGGGGCTGCGCCGAACCATCCTCTCGGGAGATTGCTTTATCTTTGGGTCGGAGCACCGCATCGTATTTTTTTTGAAGACATCGCTCAAAGTATTCATCACACGACATTCTCTCCCTCCTGCTATAAAAGAAAAGCCGCAGTGGAGAAATCCTTTTCTCCTCGCTGCGGCTTTTTTGTCTTGAACGACTTCTTTGCCTGCTTTGAATTTATATTAGTTAAATCGATCCCTCACGTTCCGAATGAACGATCTTGATGATATCGCAGCGGGACAATCAGCCACTGTTTGCACTTCGGACATTTTGCAAAGGTTCGATCGGCCCTGAGATCGGACTTGATGACCGCCGCCTTAATGACCGCCGCGTTCCCTGCCTCCAAAATATGAATCTGGTATCGGCAAAAAGGGCAGCGGCCCTGGGGAGAAAGGTTCGCGCCGTCTATTTTTAAATCCATTGAGCGCATCTCAGCGTTCGTAAAAACTAAAAACTCAGCGTCCCAGTCCCCGCTTGAAAATCCCCGGAATCAAGAAAAAACCGGCCGCCCCGAGCATCGCCGGACCGGTCGGCAACGAATAAACAAACGAAAGATAAAAGCCGATCGCCGCCGAGAGGACGCCGAAGAGCATCGAGAGAAAAAAAGCGGTCCGCAGCCGGTCGGTTAACATCAATGCGGAGGCGGACGGAATCACGAGAAACGAGA
>SCUR01000097.1 GCA_004297235.1 Candidatus Manganitrophaceae bacterium
AAGCCCCACCGCGGGGCCGTCTTGCAACGGCCCCTTCGGATTCCCCGTGCAGCAAGGGGGAGCCCCCCTTGCCACCCCCACGGTCACAACTCGCACAACGCGCGGGAGAGCACCGCGGATTGTGCTTCAGACACTCGTGACCTGATTTGGTAGATGAAACGATTTGATTTGTAGTGGGCTGCTGCGCTCCTCGCTCCACCCATCCCCCAGTGGGTCCCTTGCGCTGCGGGCACAGCAGCCCACAGAGTCCTCTATTTATAAAAAGCAAAAACAAAAGAGACAGAGCGAAGAGCAAAAGCGAAGAGCCTGCGCGCTTCGACGGAGGCTTCCTTGACCACCAAGCATCCCTGCGTTCCTTCTGTCAGACGCGTAAGCCTCCGCTTCAGGTCGTAGCCTGTTTGAGGGGTAGCCGCGCTGTACTTGCGCGGATGCGCCGAGTTCGACCGTAAGGGGGTCCAAGGGGGCGCAGCCCCCTGGTGTCCCTTGGGAAGGCCGCCTGTACCCGGAGGGTGAAGGGGGTTGGGCAAGCAACCCCCGCGGTGGGGGGTGGGGTGAAACCCCACGACTTTAGTCTCCGCGGTGGGGTTTGGGGCAACGCCCCATTCGAGTGGACATTTAACGATCGAAAGAAAGAGAAAAGGCTTCGCCCCCTCACCCCAACCCTCTCCCACCTCGCGAGGGAAGAGGGAGAGAGAGGGGAAGGGCGGGCTCGGTCTGTTTTATTCTTCGACTTTGAAGAGCACCAGGTTATTCAGAAAAGCGATCAGCCCCTGTTGATCTTGCGTCGATAGCGCGACAAAAGCCTCTTTGGAAGCCTGCGCCTCCCCGCCATGTTCGAGGATCGCCTCCGTCAGCGTGGTGGCCCGTCCGTCATGAAGATAGGGGGCCGTGGAGCCGACCCCCCAGAGGTTCTCCGTCAAAAAGACCGAGGCGCCGGTTCCGGCCTCATCGATTTTTTCCGCCAGCCCCGGCCCCATGTCGTGGCGCTTCAGGTCTCCGAAGAGGCGAACGATGGCGCGCCCATTCAGATCGCGCTCAAAGGCGCCGAGGCGGAAGATCAGCCGGCCGGCCGCATCCCGAATTTGGTTCTCGGGCTGGTCGCGGGTGAGGTCAAAACTGATCGGAAAGTTCGGATCGACCCCGCGGGAGGCCGGATCTTGTCCGCCGGGGAAAGAGACATCGCGATAGTTCGGATTGCGGCTCGGCTCTCGGAAGATCGGATTGTGGACGGTGAGCCTCGGGGTATGGCAGGTGTCGCAGCCGGCTTTTTGAAAGACGAGCCCGCCCCGGTAGATCGCGTCGATCTCGGCCCGGGGCAGCGCCGGAATCAGCTTCAAGGCGGCCAGCTCCGTCCGGGTGGTCGGCCGCGGTTGCGCGGCGTTGTAAACGGCGAGCGCGGTGATATCCCCGATCGTCAATTCATCGGCCACCCCGTCGCCGTCTCCATCGACCCCGTCGCCGACCAACTCGACCGCCTGCATCCCAAGCTCGTTGTGCGAGGCCCCTCGATTGAAGGAGCGAATGGTCGGCTCGCTCCCTTTCCACTGGAAAGGACGGACGATGAGATCTTCAGCGACCCCTTTGACCGCAGCGGTATCGATCGAGCCGTCGCTGTGGGCCGTAATCAAGCCGAAATCGACCCCTTTGGAATCGAGTTTCAAGGTGATGTCTTTCCCGGAGAGCCGCGCCCGGGCGATCGCCGTCCGCCGGGTGGCAAAGAGCTCTTCGGTCATCTCTTCGGCCAGCCGCTGAACGGCGCCCATCCCGAAAAGGTGAGGGGCGTTGCGGTGGATGAACGAATTCAGATTTGCGCTGTGCAACGGATCCCGAACCACGTTCGCGGAGAACCCCCCCGCGCCATCTTCCGCCGGTCTTCCATGGCATTCGGTGCACGCCTGGGCGTTCGGTCCCGTGGCCCGAGAAGGGGTGTGCGCCGCCCATTCACCGGAGCCGGTCAGGTCGGCCCGCGGGACCCGGGTAAACCGCTGGCCGTCGCCCACGTAAGCCCCCACGCCGTCGAGCATATTAAAGGACGTTGCAAACAGGGCGTCGCCGAGCTCAAAAGCCTCCTCGAAGGCCTTCGCCGATTGGCCTTGCTGAACCCGGGTCACCAGCTCGACTTGATCGGCGTGCACCGCCTGGGATGGGTGCAGCGTCCCCACCGCCCCGGGATCGGTTACGATCGCCCCCCCTGTGAGGCTGCTTGCAAAAACCAAGAAAACGGCCAGAGCCACTTTCCCGGCGATGCCGCGGGATGTTAAGACGAGAAGATTTTTCATCGATCCTCCTTCATCAAACGAAGCTTTATTTGATTAACCGGCCAGCGATGAGATGGGGTCAAGTGAAATGATGTATCCAGGGCGAACGTAACCCAATTAGGGATGGACAATCAATTAAATATTTATAAATAAAAGAAATAATCTAGATAAAATATTAATCGGCGGTGAGGACGGTTCGTCCGCCGTTCTGACGGAGAGAGGGTGGATCCGTTTTTCGGATCATTGGTCCGCTTGCGAGCCGCGATTTTTTATGTTGACACCTCCTTCGGCCGAAAGATAAACTGTAAACTCTTTTTCAATCCACCGGATTCCTAGGAAATGATGCAAAGCCAAGCGATGATCTTCTCCTCCACCGCCGTTCCTATCTCTTTCTTCACGCCGCCGGCGCCGCTCTCGGCCCGGTCGTTCCTCCTGGGTTGGACACCGAAAGGATAAATTGAGGGACCGCTCTTCGGATCGGTTCCCCTGTACGTGATTTCTATGTTGTCGAAATTGTCTCCCATGGTTCACCCGTTTGGCCGTTTCGTCCTCCTCCTGATCCTGTTTAGCCTTGCCGGATGCGGCGGGGGCGACTCGAAGGACGCGTCCTCGACGGGCGGCCCGACGCCGAAGTTCTCTCTCCCGCTCCCCAAAGGGATCTTGGCTCCGCTGCCCGACTCCGATCTGATCCTCACCGCTCGGGCCGTCATCGATCCGGGGACGCCCGGCGCCCGGACCGTCGATCTGACGGTGGATCTTGCGGCGGGGCAGGTCACCGGCGTCATCGAAGGGGTTCCGGCCGGACCGCATACCGTCGAGATTCAATACTTCATGAACCAGGTCCAGGTGGCGACCGTCACCCTGAATGCCGACGTCGTTCCCGGACGGAACAACCCCCTCGAAATCGCCCCGGCGCTCATTCATTATGTTGAGACGGTCTCGGATGCCCTCTTCGTCGCCGATGCCGCCGATCCGTCGATCAAGATCTTTGATCGCTATTCGGATCTTCCGGGCGGTCCGGTTGCGGCGAATCCGACCCGTCTTCTTAAAGGGGCGCAGACCGGAATCTCCCTCACCTCCGCGGGAAGTCTCTTCGTCGATCCGCTCGGCGGGGGGCTTTACCTCGCCGATACTCAGTCCAATTCGGTCGCCGTTTGGAGCCGTGCCGCCGCCGTCGACGGCGACGCCCCGCCCGATCGGGTGTTGGAGGGAGCGGCGACCCGGCTGCTCGAACCGACCGGCCTCGCGGTTGACCCGTTCCGCGGCCGCCTCTATGCCGTCAACCGAAGCGGAGAGATCCTCATCTGGCCGGAGACCCCCTCGCTGACCGGGCCGGTCTCCCCCGCCGCGGTGATCGCCGGGTCTCTCACCGGCCTGGTCAACGGAAACCATCCGATCTCCCTCGATATAAAACGCGATCTTCTCTATGTGGCGAACGGCGCGGAGATCCGCGTCTTCGAAAAGCTCAGCCGCGTCACGGGAGAACGAGACCTGGCGCCGGTTCGGACGATCCGGATTACAGGGACGGTTCTCTCGCAGGCGGCGCTTGCGTTCGATCCCGCGCGAGACCTTCTCTATGTCTCCTCGCGGGATTCGAACGGGACGATCTACCGGTTGGCCGGAGGTTCGTCGGCCTCGGGAGAGGTCGTCCCCGCCGCGGCGCTGTCCGGCGCCGAGACCGGTCTGAACCAGGCTTCGGTGCTCGCCCTGGCCGGGGATGTCTTGATGGCTGTGAACTTGGGGGGGACCGAAATCCGCGTGTGGCATCAGGCCGATCAGAAGGAGGGGGCCGCCTCGCCGACGCAGATCCTGGAGGGGGCTTCTCCCGCCGCTCTCTTTTACGTGGCGACGCAGAACGGGGCGCGGGATCAGGCGCAGGCTGCGCTGACTGTGGAGAAATCCGGGAACGGCCATGGCAGCGTGGTCAGCGATCTTCCCGGAATCAACTGCGGCACCACCTGCTCCGCATTTTTTGCGGTGGGGGAGACGGTAACGCTGACGGCGGTTGCCGAGGGCGGTTCCACTTTCTTCGGGTGGGGAGGCGCTTGCAGCGGAACGGACCGATGCGTGGTCACAATGGATACTGCGAAGTCCGTGACGGCGATCTTCAATGATACGCAGGGGCCGACAGCGCCAACCGGCCTGACGGCCGCCGCGACCGGCGCCAGTCAGATTAATCTAACCTGGACTGCTTCGTTGGATAACGGCGGGGTTGTTAATTATTTGGTAGAGCGGTGTCAGGGAATAAGCTGCACCGACTTCGCCCAGATCGCCACATCAGCTGCAGCTGCCTACAACGACTCGGGCCTGCTTCCTTCCACCGGCTATCGGTATCGAGTGCGGGCAACAGATGCGGCCGGAAACCTAAGCGGCTACTCCTCTGTGGCCGGTGCAACCACTGCGGCCCATCCCGTTCTTACGGTCATCAAGTCGGGAACCGGTCTTGGGACGGTCACCTCTTCTCCGGCGGGAATCAACTGTGGATCAACCTGTTCCGCTTCCTTTGCCTCCGGCACTTCGATCACCCTTACTGCTACGGCGACGGCCGGTTCTGCCGTTGCAGGCTTCAGCGGCGGATGTGTCGCTACAGCAACAACCTGCACGTTCACGATTACAACAGATGCAACCGTCACCGTCACGTTCAATGACACGCAGTCGCCGACTGTGCCGACAGGGTTGACGGCCACTACAGCCGCTGGCCCTGCAGGTGGTGGCCAGATCAATCTCTCCTGGACTGCTTCAACGGATAATGTTGGGGTTGCCAATTACCAGTTACAGCGATGTCAGGGAACAACTTGTAATAATTTTACCCAGATTGCCACACCCACTGGTACCAGCTTTAACAATACCGGATTAACGAATGGAACCTCATACCGCTATCGAGTGCGAGCCGTCGATGCGTCAGGAAGGTTAAGCTCTTTTTCGAATGTTGCAACGGCTACAACACTGGATACCGCTGCCCCAACGGCGCCAACAAGTCTGACTGCGACGCCGGCGAGTGGCACTCAAATCAATCTCTCTTGGACCGCCTCAACGGACAATGTTGGAGTCAGCGGCTATTGGATCGAGCGTTGCGAGGGAGCAGGGTGCGCTAACTTTGCCCGAGTCACCACATCTTTGGTGACCGTGACCAGCTTCAATAATAGTGGGCTCGCTGAGAACACCAACTATAGTTATCGAGTACAGGCGACTGACGCGGCGGGAAATCTAAGTGCTTATTCTACGGTCGTCAGTGAAACAACGCTTGATGTGACAGCCCCGACGATCTCTAGTGTGGCCTCCGGCAATATCACTGGGACCGGTGCGACCATTACTTGGACAACCAATGAAGCCTCCGATTCTCAGGTCGAGTACGGACCCACCACCGCTTATGGAAGCAGCACCACATTGAACGCGGCTTTAGTCACAGGCCACAGTGTGTCCCTCTCGGGGCTTTCGTCCCAGACACTTTATCATTACCGGGTGAAGAGCAAGGATGCGGCGGGGAACCTGGCGACCAGTGCGGATTTTGCCTTTACGACCGCCGATGTCACGGCGCCGACGATCTCTAGTGTGGCCTCCGGCAATATCACTGGGACCGGTGCGACCATTACTTGGACAACCAATGAAGCCTCCGATTCTCAGGTCGAGTACGGAACCACCACCGCTTATGGAAGCAGCACCACATTGAATACGACGATGGTCACGAACCACAGTGTTGCACTCACCGGCCTCTCGTCTCAAACGCTCTATCACTACCGTGTCAAGAGCAAAGACGCGGTCGGCAACCCGACCACCAGTGCCGATTTTACATTCACAACACTCGATACAACCGCTCCGACCATTTCGAATGTGGCATCCAGCAATATCACCTCCAGTGGTGCAACGATCTCCTGGACGACGAATGAACTTGCCGATTCCCAGGTTGAGTATGGAACGACAACGGCTTACGGCAGCAGCACCGCATTGGATACAGCCACTGTAACAAGCCACAGTATGACTTTGTCCGGCCTTTCCAGTTCAACGGTCTACCACTATCGGGTCCGAAGTAAAGATGCGTCGGGAAATGCGGCCACAAGTGGTGATCTCACATTTACCACTGCCGCCCCGCCCGACACCACCCCTCCGACGATCTCGAATGTCGCTTCTGGAAGTATCACCGGGAGCGGTGCGACGATTACTTGGACGACGAATGAGGCTTCCGATTCTCAAGTCGAGTATGGGACAACAACATCCTACGGAAGCAGCAGTTCACTAAATCCTGTTTTTGTTACCGGC
>SCUR01000098.1 GCA_004297235.1 Candidatus Manganitrophaceae bacterium
TTCGGGATCAGCCAGGGCGCCGTCGTCGGCAGCCTGGTCGCGGGGCTCGATCCGCGCATCCGGTCGGGGGTCTTCATCCTCGGAGGGGGAGGGCTGGCCGGGATTCTTTCCTCCACCGAGGAGAAGGGGCTCGCCCAGCTTCGGGAGCGGATCCTTCTCTCCGGGGAGTTCCCGGAGAATTCGTTTCATCACGAAGCCGACGCCGCCTTTTCTTTGATCGATCCGCTGACCTACGCCCACTGCGTGAAACCCTCGACCATGCTCCTGGTCGACGCCCGTTTCGATCGGGTCATTCTCCCCACCTATGCGGACCTTCTCTGGAATAAAATGGGAAAACCGCCCCGCCTCCAGCTTCCCGCCGGGCATTATACCGCCGGCCTCTTTCTCCCCTATATCCGCTCCGCAACCCTTCGGCATTTTCAGTCCACCCTGGAATAATCACAGCGCTCTTGCATCCCGAATTCCGAATTTCATATAATGACGAGACCTTCAGTTTTATTCTGCGGATTAAGGATCAACCCTTATGAAGCGATCGACGCTCCGCCGCATCTTGCCGCAACCGGGCGAGGATAAACGGGTCCTCATGGCCAAGATGGCCGGGACCCTCTATCTTTTATCGACGGCCGTCGTCTGGACCACGGTTCACCTCCTTCCGCCGTCGGGACAAAGCCCGCCCCTCGTTCTCGATGCCATCTGCCTACTCTCCTTCCTCACCGGACTTTTCTTCTTCCTCCTCGATTGGAACCGCTTTTCCATCCGCATCTTCTACTTCACCACCGCGTTGACCCTCTTCTATATCTCCGGGTTTATCTCTTTCAGCGGCGGCGCCGGGAGCCCCTATTCCTTTCTTTATTTCCCCGTGATCTTCTGGTCTTCCTTCTTTTTCTCCCGGAAAGAGAACCTGGCCGTGATCATCGCCGCGTTTCTCTTCACCTTGCTCCCCTTTCTCTATGATCCGGCGGCCTTCCTCTCGGACACCATGACCGCGGAGGTGATCTACTCTCTTTTTTATTTCCCCATCGGCTGGACGATCAACCTCCTCTCCCTCCAGAAGGAAGAGGCCTATGAGAAGGAGCGGGCGATCTCCACGGAGCGCGCCCGGTTCGCCGCCCATCTCGAAACGCTCCAGCAGATCAGCAGCCGCCTCACCGCCGAATCGGAGCTGGATCGTCTCCTTCAATTGATTCTCTTCGAGGGGGTGCGGCTGCTCGATTTCGAGGTCGGCGGCTTCCTGCTCTGGCAGCCGGAGGAAGAGGCCTTCGTCATGCGAGCCGTCGCCAATCTCCCCCCGGGGCTCGTCGGGCAGAAGATTCGAAGAGAAGAAGGGCTCGTCGGCCGGGTGGCCGGGGAGAGAAAGATCGTCCTCATCCATGATTATCTTTCCATGAAGAATCCGATGAAGGAGATCGCGGCGCTTCAACTCAAAACCCATCTGGGAACCCCGATCTTCTGGAAGGGGGAGGTGATCGGCGCATTCAACATGGCGACCTCTCAGCCGAACAAAACGGTCACCGATGCGGACCGGAAACTCGCCGAAATGCTGGCGCAACAGGCCGCGGTGGCGATTGAAAACACCCGCCTGTTTCAACACTCCGCCGAGCAGGCGCGGCGGCAGGTGCTGCTCTATAAGGTGGTCAGCGCCGTCTCCTCCGACCTTCCGCCGCAGGAGATTCTTCATCGGCTGGCCCAAATCGCGGCGGAGGCGGTGCGCGGCACCTTCTCGGTGCTTCTCTTGAAGCAGGGAGACGAGATCGTCCCGAAGGGAGCCTATCAGGTCCCGCCGGTGCAGATCCCCTTCTTCACCGAGGCGCTCAAGATCGCCACGGTGCAGGAGCAAAGCCCCGCGATGATCGCCATTCGCGAGCGGCGGGTGGTCACGATTCATGAGCTTCCCTCCGAGCGGACCATTCCCCTGCCGCTGCGGGAAGAGGCGACCCGCTTCGGCTTTCTCTCGCTGATCGCCGTGCCCCTTCTCTTTCAAGAGGAGAGCAGCGGCGCCCTGGTGGTCTACTTCAGCGAGTCGGGCCCGTTCTCGTCTCAGGAGATCGAGATCCTCTCCGCGATCGCCTCGGAAGCGGCGACCGCCGTCCACCATCTCAAGTGGCTCGAAGAGCGGGAACGCCACCTCGCTCGGACCGAAACCCTCCGGGAGATCGCCCAGGAAATCGGCGCCCAATCGAACTGGCTCGCCGTTCTCGATCTGGTCGTTCAACGGGGATGCTCCCTGATGGAAATGGAAGAAGGGGGAATCGTCCTTCAAGACCGCGACCGGGCGGCGCCGGTGATGCAGGTCTCGGTCGGCCCCGCCTCCCGGGAAACCGGCGCACGGGTCGAGGCCGACGAGATGATCGGTCCGATTCTGCGGGAAAAGAGGAACATCATCATCGAAGACCGCCCCGGCTTCTTTGACGCTCTTCCCCTTTTCCGGGGGTGCGGCATCCAATCGGCCCTGGGAACGCCGATCCTGGTCAACGGGGAAGCCCTCGGCGCTCTCTTTTTCCTGACGGCCAAACGGGGAAGGACCCTCAGCAGCGAAGATGGAAAGACCATCGAGATTCTCGCCCGTTATGCGGCGATCGCCATCGAGAGTGAACGGCTTCACGCCGAAACGGCGGCGCTTCATGAGCGTTTTGCCCTCTTGACCAAAGAGATCAGCCTCAGCCGCAACCTCGATCAGATCTTCTTTCATATCGCCGAAGGGCTCAAGCGCCACGTCCCCTACAGCCGCCTGAGCATCGGCATTCGGGATGAGACGTTGAAGGAGATCCAGCTGCTTCAGATCGAGCAGCCCAATCGGATGGCGACGGCCCGGCTGTCTCAAGAAGAGTCAGCCATCGATTGGGTCATTGCGCACCATCGTCCCCTGATTCGGCCCAATCTGGCGGCCTCTCATCTATATACCGAAGACCGCTTTCTCTTCGAGGAGGGGGTCCGCTCGTACGCGATCCTCCCGGTGGTCCTGAAAGGGGTCGTCATCGCCACGTTGAATCTGAAGAGCGACCGGCCCGGCGCTTATTCCGAAAGTCTGGTCGAGTCCCTCCTTCCTTTCGCGAATCACCTCGCTCCCTTTATCGAGAACGCCCGGCTCTTCCAGGAGCTGAGCCAGAAAAAAAAGGAAGCGGAGGAGGCGAGCCGCTTGAAAACCGAATTTCTCTCGAACGTTTCGCACGAGCTGAGGACCCCGCTCAATGCCATCATCGGCTACACCCATCTGCTCCAGGATGAAATCTACGGCCCCCTGCTCGGCCCCCAAAAGGAGCCGTTGAGCAGTGTCCGGCGAAACGCCGCGTCGCTTCTCTCGCTGATCAATAATCTGCTCGACCTCTCCAAGATCGAAGCCGGAAAGGTGGAGGTCGCCCTGGAAGAATTCGACCTGGAGGAGCTCCTCCGGGAGGTTTTCGCGAACGTCAAACCGCTGCTGCGGGAAAAAGCCGTTCAGGTTCATTGGCGTCTGGCCCGGCCGCTCTCTGCGCTCTGGAGCGATCCGCTGCGGGTCCGCCAGATTTTTCTGAATCTTCTCTCCAATGCGATTAAATTTACCGATCGCGGCGCGATCATCGTCTCCGCGGACAACCGATCGATGCCGCGGGGGATTGTCCTCTCCGTCGAAGACACCGGAATCGGAATGAGGCAGGAAGATCTCCCCACGATCTTCGATCCTTTCCGGCAGGTGGACGGCTCGCTCACCCGGTCGGCCGAAGGGACCGGTCTCGGCCTCACGATCGTGAAGAAAGCGCTGAATCTGATCGAGGGGACGATCGAAGTGGAAAGTGAATTCGGGAAGGGCTCTCGCTTTACCGTTTTTCTCCCCCACCTCGCATCAAGGGCGAGCCTGGATCCCCCAGGCCGGCATCAGTCCGGACGAATCGCCACGCAATAATCGAGAAACGCCCTAAACGGCAGGAAGAGAAAACGATCCGCTTCCGGCACCCCCTGCACCGGAGACCCAGACGATGGCGACGCAAGAAAGGCCCGATCTTCCCACCGCTCAAAGCGATCCCGGCCCCGAGATGGAACGGCATTTTCAGACGATCTTTCGCTTTTCGGCGGTCGGGATGGCGATGGTCTCCCCGGAAGGACGTTTCCTCCGGGTGAACCCTTTTCTCTGCCGGATGCTCGGCTATGCCGAAGAGGAGCTGCTGGCGACCACCTTCCATGCCGTCACCCACCCCGACGACCTGGAGACCAGCGTCTCCGCGGCCCGGCGAATGCTTGCCGGCGACTGCAACTCCTCCCAGTTCGAGAAGCGCTATCTTCACCGGCGGGGAGAGGTGCTCTGGGCCCTCCTGAGCGTTGCGTTGATTCGCGACCCGCGGGGCCGGCCGGTCTATTTTATCTCTCAGATGCTGGACATCACGGAGCGCAAACGGGCGGAAGAGGGGCTTCGCCTCTTACAAACCATCACGTTGGCCGTCAGCCGCTCCGACAATCTGGAATCGGCCCTTCTCACCTCCCTTCAGCTGATCTGCGAGGCGACCGGCTGGGTGATCGGGCAGGCCTGGATTCCGAATGCGGACCGCTCCCGCCTGGAGTGCGGACCGGCCTGGCATCGCCGCGCCGAAGATCTCGCGCCGTTTCGGGCAGCCAGCGAACGGTTTGTCTTCTTCCCCGGGATCGGGCTGCCGGGGCGGGCCTGGGAGTCGAAGAGGCCGGCGTGGATCGAGGATATCGCCCGGGACGAGAACTTCCCTCGCGGCGCGGCGGCGATCGAGAGCGGACTGAAAGCGGGCATGGCGATTCCGGTGCTCGCCGGGGAAGAGGTCGTCGCCGTCGTGGAATTTTTCATCACCGGGCGCCGGGAAGAAGACCCGCGCCTGCTGGACCTCGTTTCGACGGTCGCCGCCCAGCTCGGCGTGATCATTCATCAGAAACGGGCCGAGGGTCTGATCCGGCACGAGAAGGAGTTGTCCGAGAGTCTCATCAACAGCAGCCGGGACGGCATCTTTGCGTTCGACCGCGAATACCGCTATACCCTCTGGAACGCCGCCCTGGAGCAGCTCACCGGGATCCCGAAGGCGCGTCTTCTCGGCCGTTGCGCCTTTGAGGTCTTCCCCTTCTTGAAAGAGATCGGAGAAGAGCGGCACTTCTACGATGCGCTCCAGGGAAAAAACATCGTCACGCAGGACCGATCCTACACCCTCCTTCAGACCGGCCGGCGCGGTTTCTTCGAATGCCACTACTCTCCGTTGTATCACCCCTCGGGTGCGATCGTCGGCGGCCTCGCGACCCTTCGCGATGTCACCGGACGCAAACGGGCGGAACGGGAGCGGGCCGAGCGGGTCCGCGAACAGGCGGCCCGGGCCGAGGCGGAAACGGCGCAGCGGCGACTGATCTTTCTCTCCGAGGCCGGCGCGCTGCTGTCGGGCTCGCTCGATTATCCGACCACCCTCGCCAATGTGGCGCGCCTGGCGGTCCCCTTTCTGGCCGACTGGTGCGTCATCCATATGCTCGGCCCCGACGGCGCCCTCTCCCAGCTGGCCACCGTGCACTCCGATCCTTCCAAGGTGGAGATGGCCTGCTCGCTCGCAGAGCGCTGTCCGATCGGGCTCAACCTGTCGCACGGGACCGACGGCGCCCTCCGGACCGGCCGGTCGGAGCTCTACCCGGAGGTCACCGATGCGGTGCTCACGGCGGCCGCCCAGGATGAGACGCACCTTCGCGTTCTGCGCCGGATGGGCTTTCGATCGGCGATGGTGAGCCCGCTGCGCACGCGGGAGACCCTCCTGGGAACCCTCACCTTCATCACCGCCGAGTCCGGGCGCCGATACGGACCGGCCGACCTCACGTTCGGCGAAGCGCTGGCGCATCGCGCCTCTTTGTCCGTCGAGAATGCCCTCCTCTACGAGGCCGAACAAGAGGCAAGAAAGAGGGCGGAGCGGAGCGCGGATCGAATCGCCCGGCTTCAAGAGGTCACCGCGGCCCTCTCCGAGGCGCCGACCCCCTCGGAGGTCGCCGAAGTGGTCGTCCACCAGGGAATGGCCGCCCTCGGCGCAACGGGGGGAATGATCTTTCTGCTCAACGGGGCGGGAACGGCGCTCGATCTGGTGCGCGCCTTCGGCTACCCCGATACGGTCTTGGAGCGCTACCGCCATTATCCGATCGACGCCCCCCTTCCGGTCGGGGAGGCCGCGCGAACGGGCGAGCCGATCTGGCTGGAATCGCATGAGAGCCTCTCCGACCGCTACCCCCACCTCGCTCCGCACGCCCATCCCCTTTACAGATCGTGGGCCAACATTCCGCTGAAAATCGAGGGGCATGTCGTCGGAACGATGGTCCTGAGCTTCCCGGACCCTCGGATATTCTCCCCGGAGGATCGCGATTTCGCCCTCTCCTTGGCCCGCCAATGCGCCCAGGCGCTGGAGCGCGCCCGCCTGTATGAGGCGGAGCAGGTCGCACGGGCCGAGGCCGAAGCGGCCCGGCAACGGCTCACCTTTCTCTCCGAAGCGAGCATGCTTCTGTCGGCCTCTCTCGATTATGAGACCACGCTGGAGCAGGTGGCCCGCCTCACCCTTCCGCGGCTCGCCGACTGCTGCATCGTCGATATCCTGGAGCAGGACGGATCGATTCGTCGCCTCGCCGTGGCCCACGTCGATCAGACCCGAGAAGAGCAGATTCGCGAGATCCGGCGCCGATACCCGCACGACATGAACACGCCGACCGGCATCCCCAAGATTCTCCGGAGCGGCGAGCCTAAGTTTTTTCCCTGCGTCACCGAGGAGGTGCTGGCCCGGTTTTCCGGCCCCCATGCCGAATTGCTCGAGATCTTACGGGGGCTCTCCCTCCGGTCCGGCATCTGCGCTCCGTTGCTGGGACGGGAGCGGCCGATGGGGGTTCTCTCGCTCTGGATGGCCGATTCGAACCGGCGCTATCAAGAATCGGACCTCGCCCTCGCGGTGGAGCTGGCCCGCCGCGCCGCCCTCGCGGTCGACAATGCCCGGCTCTATCAAAAAGCGCAGAAAGAGCTGGAGGAGCGCAAGCGGGCGGAGGAGAAGGTCCGATTCCAAGCCCATCTGCTCGACGTGATCGGCCAGGCGGTCATCGCCACCGATCTCCGGGGAGGGATCATTTATTGGAATCATTTCGCCGAGAAGCTGTATGGTTGGTCGTCGGAGGAAGCGATCGGCCGGGACATTCTGGAGATGACGCCGGCGCTCTCTTCGGCGGAGCAGGCGGCCGAGATCATGCGGAAACTCGGAAAAGGCGAAACCTGGTCGGGCGAATTCCTCGTCCGGCGTCGGGATGGAACCTCTTTCATGGCGATGGTCACCGACTCACCGGTGTACGATCAGGAGGGACGCCTCATCGGGATCATCGGCGTCTCGTTCGACCTGACGGAGAGAAAGAAGGGGGAAGAGGCGCTGAAGCGGAGCGAGGAGAAAAACCGCGCGCTCCTGAACGCCATTCCGGATATGATGTTTCAACTCCGGCGGGACGGCACGCTCCTCGACTACAAACGGGCGAAAGATCTCGAGCCGCTCGTTCCGCCGAGCAAATTTCTCGGAAAGAACATCGCCGATGTCCTCCCGTCCGACGTCGCCGCTCCGACCCTCCGCTTTATCGAGCGCGCATTGGAAACGGGAGCGGTCCAGATTTTCGAATATGCCTTCGCCCTGAAGGAAGCGGCCCGTGAATTTGAAGCGCGCATCGCCGTGAGCGGGCGCGACGAGGTGCTCGCCGTCATCCGAGACATTACCCAGCGAAAACGGGCCGAAAAAGAGCTTCAACAAAAAAAGATCGAGGCGGAGGAGGCGAGCCGGCTGAAGTCGCAGTTCGTCTCGAATGTTTCCCATGAGCTTCGGACCCCGCTGAACGCCATCATCGGCTATGCCTCGCTTCTCCTCTTTCGAACCTTCGGAGAGATCAGCCCCCGGCAGGAACAGGCCCTCAAGAGCCTCCATCGGAACGCCAAGGCGCTGTTGAGTCTCATCGACGATCTGCTCGACCTCTCGCGGATCGAGTCGGGAAAGATGCCGATCCTCCTGGAAAAGACCGATTTAAAGAGTCTCCTCCCGGAGGCGTTCGAAGAGGTCAAACCGCTGGTCGAGGGAAAGCCGATCGAGGTGGTCTGGAAAATCGGAAAGCAGATCCAGCCCCTTCAGAGCGACCCTCGAAAAATCCGGCAGATTTTTTTAAACCTCCTCTCCAACGCCATCAAATTTACGGAGGTCGGATCGATCACCATTTCGATCACCCCCGCGCCGCGGCGCAAGGGGCTCTTTCTCTCGGTGGAGGACACCGGCATCGGGATGAAGGAGGAAGACCTCCCGACGATCTTCGACCCCTTCCGGCAAATCGACGGGTCGCTGACCCGCCAAGCCGGCGGCACCGGCCTCGGCTTGACCATCGTGAAAAACGCCGTCGCCCTGATCCAGGGAAAGATCGAAGTCCAGAGCATTTATGGAAAGGGGTCGGTCTTTACGGTGTACCTTCCGGACCTTAAAAGCGTGAGGAGTGAGGAGTAAGTAGTAAGGAGAGAAGAATAAAATCTTTACCCCTTACTCCTAACTACTCACTCCTCACTGCCTTTTCACGCCCCTTGACCCCTCCCTCCAAACTTCTTATAATCGGCGCCATGGTTCAGCTTCTTTTCTCTGCGATCGTTTTGGTCGGAATGCTTCTATCAAGCTGCTTTCTGAGAGTGCCTCCCCCTCCCCCTGAAATGGTGGCGGTTCCGGCGGGCGAGTTTATTCGCGGGAGCGACAAGGTCGATGCCGACCGGCAGGGGGATGAGTTCGGTTCCGCCAAGCCGTGGTATCTCGACGAGCACCCGCAGCACAAGATGTATCTTCCCCTCTTCTACATCGACCGCTACGAAGTCACCAACGCCCAATATAAAGTCTTCATCGACGCGACCCGATCGCGGCCGCCCGTCTCTTTCTATATCCGGAGCGTCCCCCCCGGACGAGAGAATCACCCGGTCACCGACGTGAACTGGTATGAGGCCGAGCATTACTGCCGATGGGCCGGGAAGCGGCTTCCGACCGAGGCGGAGTGGGAAAAGGCGGCGCGCGGCACCGACGGGCGGGAGTTTCCGTGGGGGAATACCTACGACAATAAAAAGCTGAATGCGGGAGATTCCGGTTACGGCGATATCATCCCGGTCGGCTCTTTCAGGGCGGGCGCGAGCCCCTACGGGGCGATGGACATGTCGGGGAACGTCTGGGAGTGGACCGCCGATTGGTATCAGCCCTATCCCGGCTCGACCTACCAACACGCCAATTTCGGGGAGAAACAAAAGGTCTTCCGGGGAGGGGGATGGGGGGGACAAGGGCATTTCTCCCTGCCGCTTTTCTATCGGACCACCTACCGCTCGTCGATCCCGCCCGAAGAGGGCTATGCCGACCTCGGCTTTCGCTGCGCGAAGTCGCCGTAAGGCGGCTGTAGCGGACAGCAAACAGACTCATTCGGTCGAAAACCGATGCGGCAGAAAAACGGTGAAGGTGGAGCCTTTTCCGAACTCGCTGGCGACGCGGACCTTGCCGTGCAGCAGGCTCACCAGTTCCTTAACAATCGCCAAACCCAAACCGCTCCCTCCGGAAGCGCGGCTCTCTTCAATTTGATAGAAGCTTTCGAAGATCTTCGGTAAGAACTCCGGCTCGATTCCCGTCCCGGTATCGCTCACGGCGATCTCCACCCCTCCCTCTTCAGGAAGATCTTTGATCTCCATCACCACCCCTCCCTGATTTGTAAATTTAATCGCATTCGAGAGAAGGTTGGTAAGGACCTGCTTCACCTTCGTGGCGTCGGATTCAATCTCGGGGAAGTTCTCGGGGATCCGCAATTGAAGGGAAAGCGATTTCGCCTCCAGAAGGGGCTTCATCTCGACGGCCATTTCTTTAATGATGGAGGAGAGCCGAACGGAGGAGCGCGCCACCGGCATCTTTCCCGAATCGATTCGGGCGAGATGAAGCACGTCGTCGATCAACTTTAATAATTCCCGGACATTTCTCCGGATGCCGTCGAGCGGCATCTTTTGAGGCTCGGCCACAGGACCATATGTTTCGTTCGAGAGAAGATGAATGTAGCCGACGATGGCATTGAGCGGGGTTCGCAAATCATGGGAGACGCTGGAGAAAAACTGCGTTTTCATCCGGCTCAGCTCCTCGGCTTCCAGACGCCGCTGCCGCTCATTTCGGAGCGCCTCGCGCCGCAGGTGCGCCAGCTCCAGGTGGGCCCCGACCCGCGCCATCAGCTCGCGCGCGGAGAACGGCTTGACGAGGTAGTCGTCGGCCCCCGCTTCCAAGCCCTCCACACGGGATTCCTCCCCCGCACGGGCGGAGAGAAGGATGACCGGCACCTCGCGGGTGCGCGAATCGGCCCGCAACGCCTGCAGCAACTCGAACCCGTCCATCCCCGGCATCATCACATCGGTCAGCAACAGATCGGGCGGCCGCCCGCAAGCGGCGGTGAAGGCGGCGGCCCCGTCGCCGACCGCTTCGACCGTCCACTTCTGGGAGAGCAACCGCCGGAGATACTCCCGCATGTCGGCATTGTCGTCGGCAAGGAGAATCCGCGCCGGGCGCGGAACGTGAAGCGGGGCCTGCGGCGGGCCGCCGAGCGGCGCTTCTTCATTTCGCCTCTCGGGAAGCCACCGGAGCGCCTCTTCGACATAGGAGGCGGCGCCGAGCGCGGTGGAGTCCCGCATCCGCGCTCCTCCGATCCGGTCGGAGGGAAGATGGGCGGCGCCGGCCGGAATCGCAACAGTAAAGGTGGTTCCTCGGCCGACCGCGCTCTCCACGCAGGTCGTCCCCCCATGCAGCCGGACCAGATCCTGCACCAGCGCCAGCCCGATCCCGGAGCCTTCGTGAGTGCGGGCGCGCGCGCCCTTCACCTGATAGAAGCGCTCGAAGAGATGCGGCAGCGCCTCCTCCGGGATCCCCGTGCCGGTGTCGCGCACCCTCAGCTCTATCTGATCCGCCGCCCGGCGCAGCGCCACTTCGATCTCCCCTTCGAAGGTGAACTTGAAGGCGTTCGAGATCAGGTTGAGAACAATCTTCTCCCACATCTCCCGGTCGACATAGATCGGCTCTTCCAACAAAGGGCAGTTGACAATCAGGCGAAGGCCGGCCCGATCGATCGCGGAGCGGAAGGTGCTCGCCAGCTCGGCGGTCAGCGCCGCCAGGTCGGTCGGCTCGTATGTCGCCTCCATCCGATCGGCCTCCAGCCGGGAGAAATCAAGCAGCGTGTTGACCAGCTTGAGCAGACGCAGGCTGTTGCGGTGCGCGGTGATCAGCCGCTCGCGATGTTCCGGAGCCAGCGGGCGGCGAAGGTCGGCGAGGGCGTCTTCGATCGGTCCGAGCATCAAGGTCAGCGGCGTGCGAAACTCATGGCTGACGTTGCTGAAGAAAGCCGTCTTGGCCCGATCGATCTCGGCGAGGGCTTCGGCGCGCTTGCGTTCGGTCTCGTAAGCGCGGGCATTGGCGACCGCCGTCGCCACATGCCCCGCCACCAGGTCGAGAAAGTCCCGGTAGTTGTCATCGAGCAGCCGCCGAGGGCTGATGCCGGCGATCAGAAGACCGGCGGGCTGTTTTTGACCCGGCTGGGCCAGCGGCAGCAGGACGGCCGAGCGTGGAGACTCCGGCCAGGGGCCGCCCGGCAACGGACCAAATCGCGCAGCCAGATCGTCGAGCTGCATCCCTTCGCTCCGGGCGATCGAATCGAGCGGCCACCGATTCGGCGCCATGCTCCCCGCCTCGATCGCCTCGGGGCTGGCCGCCGCCTGCGGGGCGATGCCGGCGCACCCTGCGAGATGCGCCCGGGTTCCGTCATGATTGAGCAGATAGATCAACGCAAACGGCAGGTCATGCGGGTTTTGGGCGAGCGCCCGGGCCGCAAGCTCGCAGGCCTCTTCCGCCGTCTTCGCTTCCGCCGTTCTCGCAGTGAGATCCCGAAGGGTCTTGAGTCGCCGCCGGTCGATGACCCGCCCCGTCTCCTCGGTGCAGGCGCAGAAGACGCCGTTCACCTCGCCCGCGTCGTTCGCCACGGGGCTGTAGGAGAAGGTAAAGTAGGTCTCCTCGGTATATCCGTTGCGCTCCATCACCAACAGCAACTCTTCATTCCAGGTCGCACGCCCCTCGTTTATGACCGCTTCCGCCTGCGGCCCCAGGATAGGCCAGATCTCGGCCCAGACCCGAGCGGCCGGCTGGCCCAACGCGTCGGGGTGACGTTTGCCGAGGACCGGGATATAAGCGTCGTTATAAAATTTGATGAACGCGCTCCCCCACCAGACGAACATCGGATAGCGTGAGCCGAGGATGATGCGAATGGCGGTCTGCAAGCTCTGCGGCCACCGCCCCCTCGGGCCGAGCGGGGTGGCGGACCAATCGTGCATTCGTATCAGCCGGCCCATCTCGCCGCCGCCGACGAGCCACTCCCTGGAGGGAGCGGCCGTCTTCCTCCTCACCAAGGGATTCGTCTTGGAACTTCGTAAACCCATAGGAACTCCGTTCGTGAGAGGATGATCTTTCTTCGTCTGAAGTGGAAAAAGATTCGCGCAGCGTTACATCGAGTCTAATAAAATGGCGGGACCAAATACAACCGGTTCGCGCGGGGAGGGAATGAACCGGGAAGGCAAGCCGACCCGCGTCGCTCGGGAGAGAGCAACCCTGGGCACGGTCGATCTTCTTCCTTCGGGGAGGAGTTTCGAAACAACGTCTAGGCGATGATCTCCGTCCCGACCCCCTGGTCGGTGAAGATCTCCAGCAGCAGGGCGTGCGGGACGCGGCCGTCGATGATGTGGGCCTTTTGAACCCCTCCCTCGACGGCGGAGAGGGCCGCCTCGACCTTCGGAAGCATCCCTTTGCTGATGATCCCTTTTTTGATCAGCTTCTGGACCTCTTTTCGGGAAAGGGTCGGAAGCAGTTTGCCTTTGTCGTCCAAGATCCCCGGAACATCGGTGAGGATCAACAGTTTCTCGGCGGAGAGGGCCGAGGCGACCTTGCCGGCGGCCAGATCGGCGTTGATGTTGAAGCTCCGCCCCTCCTCGTCGGCGCCGACCGGGGAGATCACCGGGATGAATCGTCCCCCTTCGAGGGTCTGGAGAATTTGCGGATCGATCGCCTTCACCTCGCCGACCTGCCCCATCTCCTCCTCGCCCTTCATCGGCTTCGCTTGAATGAGCGCCCCGTCTTTTCCGGTGAGGCCGACCCCTTTGCCGCCGTGCCGGTTGATCAGGGTGACGATCTCTTTATTGATCGTCCCCCCCAGCACCATCTCGACGATCTCCATCGTCTCGGCATCGGTCACCCGGACCCCCTTGACGAACTTCGGCTCTTTTCCGAGCCGCTTCATCATCCCCGAGATCTGCGGGCCCCCGCCGTGGACGATCACCGGGTTCATCCCGACATATTTCATCAGAACGACATCCTGGGCGAATTGGGTCTTCAGCGCCCCCTCGGTCATCGCCGCCCCGCCGTACTTGATGACGATCGTCTTGCCGAAAAAGGCGCGGATATACGGAAGCGCTTCGACGAGAATCTGAGCTTTATCGTTGAGGTTGTTCATCAAGCTGGACCCTTTCCATAAAAACGGCGAGGAGCGCATCGATATCCTCCGCCGAAAAAACCTGATACGACTCCTGATGTTTGACCACCGTCTCGCGATGGCGCTCCTTCTCCTCCTCGGTCTGGCGGCTCAAATCGACCCAGCCGATCCCCTCTTTCCGGGCGACCTCTCCGATCGTCTGGAGCGCCTCCGCCGTGGCGCTTCGAAGGACGAACCAGATCCAGACCGTCTTTTTCCGAATGGAAAAGGCGAGCACAAACTCCTTGAAGGTGCTCTCGAAGGGGGAGAGGAAATAGAGATGCCGGATGCAGCCGCGCAGCGAATCAAGCCGCTCCGGCGCGTTCTCGGCGATGAGAATGACCGGGATGTTTTTTTGGGGTTTGGATCGAGGCTGTGTCGTCGCCATTCCTTTCCTAAAGAATATACCGACTGAGGTCTTCGTCCTTCACGATATCCTGCATCCGCTCCCGAACCCTCTTCGCGTCGATAACCACTTTTTTTTCGGTCATCTCCGGCGCCTCGAACGAGATCTGGTCGAGCAGCCGCTCCATGATGGTGAAGAGGCGCCGCGCGCCGATGTTCTCCGTCCGCTCGTTGACGCTCACCGCGGTGGCGGCGATCTCCTCGATCCCGTCCCGCGTAAATTCAAGATGAACCCCTTCGGTCTCCAGCAGCGCGACATACTGCCGGGTGAGGGCGTTCTGCGGCTCGGTCAAGATCCGGACGAAATCTTCCCGTCCGAGCGACGTCAGCTCGACGCGGATCGGAAAGCGCCCCTGCAGCTCGGGGATCAGATCGGACGGCTTGGCGGTATGAAACGCGCCGGCGGCGATGAAGAGGATGTGGTCGGTCTTCACCACCCCATATTTGGTGTTGACGGTGGAGCCTTCGACGATCGGCAAAAGATCGCGCTGGACCCCTTCACGGGAGACGTCGGGACCGCCCCCGCCCTTCTCCCGGCTGGCCACCTTATCGATTTCATCGATGAAGATGATCCCGGCGTTCTCGGCCCGTTGGACCGCATCCCGGGCCACCTCGTCCATGTCGATCAGCTTCTGCGATTCCTCTTGTCCGATGATCGAGAGCGCCTCCGGCACTTTCACCCGCCGCTTCTTCTTCCGGCCCGGCATCATGTTGCCGAGCATCTCCCGCAGGTTCATCTCCAGATCTTCCATCCCGACGTTGGAGATCACCCCGACCGGCGGAAAGCTCTTGTCCTTCACCTCTAGCTCCACCGACCGCTCGTTGAGCTTTCCCTCGCGCAGCTGCTGGCGCAGCTTCTCGCGGCTCTGCTCGTAAGATTCGGAATAGGGGACCGACGGCTCCCGCGCCTCGCTGAAGATGCCGGGGACCTGCGTCGTCGGGGGAGGGAGCAGCAGATCGAG
>SCUR01000099.1 GCA_004297235.1 Candidatus Manganitrophaceae bacterium
CCCGGCGGGCCGGCCTGGCGATCGATAATTCCCGGCTCTATCGGGCGGCCCAGGAGGAGATCAAGGAGCGCAAGCGGGCGGAAGACCATCTTCAGTTCATGGCCAGCCATGATGCTTTGACGCGCCTGCCGAATCGGACCGTTTTCACCGATCGGCTGACCCAAGCCATCCTCCGGGCCCGTCGATACCCGAACCGGATCGCCGTTTTGTTTCTGGACCTCGACGGGTTTAAGGAGATTAATGATTCTTTCGGGCATGTCATCGGGGATCGGCTTCTTAGGGAGGCGGCGGAACGGTTGATCCGCTCCGTCCGTGCGTCGGATACCGTGTCCAGGCTGGGGGGAGATGAATTCACCATCATCCTGCCCGATCTCGCGGAGGCGAACAAAATAAAGGGAATTGCACAGACCATCGTGAACGCGTTGGCGGAACCGTTTAATATGGAAGGCTATCTCTTATCGGTGACAGCGAGCGTCGGGATCTCTTTGTATCCCCTGGACGGGGATGACGCCGACTTGTTACTGAAGAACGCGGATGAGGCGATGTACCGCGCCAAAAAACGGGGGGGGAATACTTTTCAGTTCTATTCTCCGCAAGAGCTCGCCTGAAAAATCTTCCGCGGTCCTCTTCCATCCTCTCTTTCCCCTTGATCTTGCCCTTGCTGTTTCAGTACCATAACACCATGTCTGTCAAAGTCTGGTGGCCCCTCTTTCCGCTCCTCTTTCTGATTGTTCTGGTCTGCTTGATCACCGCCTTGGTCCGGGCGAAGCGGCGCGGTCAAACGACGCGGAACGAATGGATCGTTCTTTCCCTGGCTTTCTTTTTCTATTTGATGACGTGGGTGGTGGGGGAAATGGGGATGCGGTGGCTGCACATGCCGGTGTCGAACGTCGCCGAGTTCTTCATTCTTTTTAACGTCGTCTACTTCGCCAAAAAAGGATGGAAGGACATCGCCTGGCTCAACGGCGGCGCCTTGATGTCGATCGCGGCCGACTTTGCGCTTCACTATATCTTGAAGTAACCGTCTCTCTCACAGTAAGTTTTTGATCCAATCTCCCAGCCAACCGACGAACCGCTCGCGGTAAGGGCGCTTTCTCCACTCCTCATACGTGATCAGATGCGAGCGGTTTACATCTTCCCAAAAGACCTCTTCTAATCGCTTGGCAACCTCCCGGCTTTGAAAATTGAGATTGAACTCGTCATTGAGGCTGAAGGAGCGGTTGTCGAAATTCGTGCTGCCGATCGATCCCCAGATGCCGTCGGCGACCATTGTCTTGGCATGATTGAAGGTCGGTTGGTATTCGTAAATCTTCACCCCCGCCTTTAAGAGTCTTCCATACCCGTTTCGACTCAGCTGGTAGAGAAGGTAGTTGTCGTTGTATTTGCCGGGGACCACCACGCGAACGTCGACCCCCCGTTGGACCGCCTCGATCAGCCGCTCCTGGAGAAGATCGTCGGGGAGAAAATAGGCGGTGGTAATGTAGAGGGTTCGCTCGGCGGAGGCGACCGTGAGAAGATAGAGCATGTAAACTTCCGAGCTCGATTCCATCGGCGAGCTTCGAATCCCCTGCGCTTTGATCGATCCGGCCTCTTCAAGCGGGGGGAAGTAGAGATCTCCCACGATCATCGCCCGCGTCGACTCCATCCAGTTCTCCGCGAACGCCGCTTGCAGATAGTGAACCACCGGTCCCTCGATGACAACACAAGTGTCCCGCCAATGATCTTTATCCTCCGCATGGCCGAGCCACTCATCGCCGATCCCGATTCCGCCGGTGAAACCGATCTTCCCATCGACGACAAGGACTTTCCGGTGGGTGCGGTAGTTGTATTGGAACGGCCGATACCATTTCAGGGGACGGAACCAGGCGAAATGGACCCCCGCCTCCTGCATCTTGGTGACATTCTTCTCCTCCATCGTTTTGGCCCCCTGGGAGTCGAGGAGGAGATAGACCGGCAGGCCGTCGCGAGCGCGCTGGGCGAGCGCGTCGGCGAACTCGTCGGCGATTTTCCCTTTCCAATAGACATAGGTGACGAAGGTAATACTCTTCTCGGCCTCCCGGATCGCCTTCAACATGGCGGGAAAGGCATCGCCGTTGAGCAAGACACGAACGCGGTGCCCCGGAAGAATCGGCGCGCCGGTATAGGCTTCGACCGTATCATAAAAGGCGGGGTGAGAGAGGGGAAAGGGATCTTGAGCGAGCCGATTCGGGACGGCGCCGCAGCCGACAAGAATCAGCACAGCAACGGCGAGGAGAACCCTTTGAACACCGCAGATGTATTGGGATGTACGCAATTTGTAGGTCATTCTTAATTACTATTCTAGCCATTTCCGGTTTTTTGATGCAACATGGCCTCCAGCGACTTCCCGGGGCGATAGCGCACCTCATCCACGGCAAGGAGCGCGATCCCAAGGACCAGGGGGATGAGAAAGTAAATCACGCGATAGAGCAAAAGAGACGAGAGGAGGACCGCCTCCGAGAGGCGGCCGTCGAGCAACATCAAGAGGGTCGATTCAAATACGCCGATTCCGCCCGGGGCATGCGTGAGAATCGCCACAACCTCGGCCATGAAATAGGCGGCGAGAAATGCCCCGAGCGAAACGGCCGCGGGCGGCAGAATCAAAAATAAAATCCAGAGGGTGACGAAGACATCGGCCGTCCCCAGCAGCCATTGGGAGAGGGCGATGGAAAGGGAGGGAAGATGCCACGTCCGGCCCCAGAAGGTGAACGTCTTGCGCGACCGGCTGCAGACCCCAAAATAGAGAAGCAGCATCCCCCAGAGCAAAACACCGATCCAGGGACGCATTTCGCTCGGCACCCCGGCCGTGAGTTCCTCTTTGAATGGGGAAAAGAAAAAAGAAAAACCGCCCCAAAAGAAAAACCCGCAGAGGAACGTCGTCGTATTGAACAGAACCAGCTTCGACACATCCTTCAGCGCCAATCCCCAACGGGAGTAAAAACGATAGCGCATGGAGCCGCCGGTCAGCCAGCTGATTCCCAGATTTTTACTGATCGAATAGCCGACAAAGGCCGCCAGCGCCACCTGACGATAGGGGATCCGCTTCTTCAGAAATCGAAGGGACAATAGGTCATAAACGGTTAAGATCAGGTAGCTGATCATCGTCCAAAGAACGATGATCGCCAGACGCATCCCTTCCAATGAGCGCAGATAGTCGGCCACCTCCGCGCGATTGAGCGCCTGAACCCGCTTGAAAAGGAAAAATCCCGCTGCGATGAGGGCCGCCAACCCGATGAGGGTGTTTATCCAATTGCGTATTGCTGGTTTCAATCCACCCCCCATGAAAAGAAGAGAACCGAGGCCGCCGCCGGGCCTCCATTTATTTTGACACGAATCGGGTGGGGAAGACGAGAGGGGAGAGTCGGAGGGACCGGATGAATGCGGAGTGCGGAGTAATAGAAATTCATTTCATTCCGAACCCGGTATGCGTCATTCTGTACGCCGGATCAGAGGCCGCACTGGTTGGATCGAGGAAAAGAAAGGGTTAGAATGGAAGCGGATATCGCTAGGCGTCGCTCTCCCGCGGGACGGCTCCCTTTTTGCCCATGCAGAATTCGACTGAACCTCGATTCATTGTGGATACGAATGTCGGCCATCTGGTCCGAAAGCTCCGGATGCTCGGCTATGACACCCTTTTCGTCAATCCGATCGACGACGCCGATCTGCTTCACCGGGCCGATCAGGAAGGGAGGATCGTCATCAGCGGCGATCGAAGATTTTTCGAACGGAGATGGATCCGATCGGGAAGGGTCCGGGGACTTTGGATCGATACCTACCGGGACCCGACGACGCAGCTCCGGCGGATCGTTCGAACCTTCGGCTTGAAGAGCGGCGCCTCTTTTATCCGCTGCCTCGAATGCAACACCCTCCTCCTTCTAAAGTCAAAGGACGCCGCGAGGGGAAGGGTCCCTCCGTATGTTTACGAAACGGTCGCGGAGTATGCTTACTGTCCTCGATGCGATCAATTCTTTTGGGAGGGGGATCATGTCAAACGAATGCGGGCGCTCATTGAAAAGCTGAGCGAGGATGCCGATCCGGCGGGGTGAGCGGAAGACCGGGCGCGCTCATCCGGTTTGACGACCGGCTTGCAAGGAACGGCTCTTATTTTTTCCGGAGCCGATCGATTTGCTCCCGGTCCCGCGGATCGGGAGGGAGGCTGACTCTCCGTTGGATGTCGGAGATCCGCGCGAGACAATGAAGGGCCAGCTCTCGATCGGCGCGGCGTTCATAGACCTCCGCCAGACCGCGGAGGGCCTCCGCTTCGCCGGCCGGATCTCCCAGCCGGCCAAAGTGCGTCGTCGAATAGTTAAAGGCGGTTTCCGCGTCCCGATCGCGCCCGCACTGAAGGAAGGCGCGGCCCAACTGCCCCCAGGTCGCCGCCAATCCTTCCTCATGTCCCGTCTTCTTGTGGAAGTCGATCGCTTGTCTGAAAAGGCCAATCGCTTCCCCCAGATGCCCCCTCGCCTGCTCCAATAGACCCAGATTGCTGTAGAGCAATCCCGAGGAGAGATCATCCGCCCCTTCTTCAAGTCGGTCGGCCGCCTCCAGGTAATACGCCCGCGCCCGGTCGAGCTCTCCCGACTCTCTGCAGAGGTTGCCGAGATTGACGAGCGTCTGCCCGACGGTTTTTCCGTCGGGCGCTTCCCGATCGAGCGCCAAGATCTCCAGGTAGCAGGCCCGGGCCTTCTCCCGGTCCCCGAGGGCCGCCGAGGCATTCCCCAGGTTCAGCAGGACCGCCCGGAGCTGATGCCGCTTTTCTCCGGCGCGCGCTTCTGCCAACGCCTGCTCGAAGCAGCGGCGGGCCCCTTCGAATTGTCCCCGGTGCAGGAAGATCATCCCTTGGAGGAAAATCTTCGAATGGTCCCTCTCGGAGGTCATCGCTGGATCGGCTCCTTTCCGTTCGACACAAGGCTATACCACTTCCGGGACAGGCGAGTCAACGTGGAGCCGCATCGACGAATACTTATCCGGTATGAATCCGAAGTACATAAAAAAACGGGGCTTGACACACTTCTTCGATTGAGGTACGATACAACACAACACAAAGATGTGTTCCGACGAGGACGTCCCATTCCAACTTGATGTTGGGGTGGGACGTTTTGTTTTTTAGAGCGACTGCCGCCCGTCTTCAGGATCGGGCCGTGAATTTCCGAGCGCAAACGACTGCAAGGAGGAAGCGTTCCATGGCGATAGAGTCTCGGCTTTCCAGCGCACTGATCGGCCGCAGCCCTGTCATGAAAGATATTTATCGAGAATTGATCCGCGTCAGCCACAGCAAGGCGACGGTTCTGCTGCGCGGGGAGAGCGGAACCGGCAAAGAGCTGATCGCGAAATTAATCCACGAAAACAGCCCCCGGGCCCACAAGCCCTTTATCAAGGTGAACTGCGCCGCCCTTTCGGAAACCCTGCTGGAAAGCGAGCTCTTCGGGCATGAGAAGGGGGCTTTTACCGGCGCCATTCAAATGAGGAAGGGGCGATTCGAATTGGCCGACGGGGGGACCATCTTCTTGGATGAGATCGGCGATCTTCCTCTTCCGGTCCAAGTTAAATTGCTGCGGGTGTTGCAGGAGATGGAGTTCGAGCGGGTCGGCGGGGTCGACACCCTCTCCGTCGACGTCCGAACCATCGCCGCCACCCATCGTCAACTTGAGAACGCCATCCTGGAGGGGAGCTTCCGGCAAGACCTCTATTACCGTCTGAATGTGGTTCCGATCCATCTCCCGCCGCTCCGGGAGAGGCGGGAGGACATTTCTTTGTTGATTGAGCACTTTCTTGAAAAGTTCAACGCTGAAAACAGCAAGAAAGTCTGCCTTTCCAACGAGGTCATCCAGCTTCTGGTTCATTACGATTGGCCGGGAAACGTTCGCGAGTTGGAGAACTGCATCGAGCGGCTGGTGGTTCTCGCGGAGGATGAATCGGTGACATTTAAGACCATCCCGCCGGCTATTCAAAACTATTTTAACGATATCAAAACGGTCACCCCTCCCCTCGCCGCCGGAAAACGGACCTCCTTCACTGAAACGATGCAGGGGATGGAACAAGACGCCCTTAAAAAGGCGCTCGATCGGTCGGGATGGGTCCAGGCCAAGGCGGCTCGCTTACTCGGAATGACCCCCCGACAGGTCGCCTATAAGATTAAAAAGTACAAACTCTTTCCGGAAGATCCGCTTTAAAGCGACAACTTTGTCGCAAAGACAACGCGATTGTCATCATTCAGACGAGATTTGCGAGTAAGTCTATTGAGAACCTGACAGAAGATACAGATTTTCCGGGACTTTTCCTAAAATTCTCGTTTGGCATATGGGTTGCTTTTAAATCGGGCACAACCGACTACATCGATGTAATCGTTTAAAGGCTGGCAAAGGCGCCGCCGGATGCTCTTCATCCTGCGGCGCTTTTTTATTGGGTCTGTGATGACCCAGGTTCTAAACAAAAATCGACTACGCTGACGTAATCAAGTTAGGCAGGCAAGGGCGCCGCCGGATTTTTTATTATCCTGCGGCGCTTTTTTTTTAACTCTAATAACCGGACACACAAGGAGGAAATATCCGAGATGAAAAAAACAGGGGGGTGGGGTTTAGTCGTTCTCTTCGTGATCTTGACCGCGGGAATGGTGTTTGCCGAAGAAGCAAAAGAGCCGGCGAAGTCACCGCTTCAAATCAGCGGGTTTGTCGATACGTACTACAGCTTCAACTTTAACAGACCCGACTCCAACACCAACGGGCTCAGCAACTTCGATTTTTATCACAATGCCTTCAGCATCAACTTGGCTGAAATCGT
>SCUR01000100.1 GCA_004297235.1 Candidatus Manganitrophaceae bacterium
AACAGCCCGGCGAGCAACTACGGGCTGCTGATCAATTCCGATGCGACCAAGGGGGCCGACCGCTTCCGCTTCTTCGCCAGCATGGAGAATGCCAACGCCGCCCTGCGGCCCTCCCTCACCATCACCTACTCGCTTCCATAAAAGTGAGAAGGATTGCCGTCGCGCTTCGGGGAGGGCCAGATCCCCGGGAGCGCCTGCGGCAAGGGGAACCGGGTGGACGGATCGGACGACTAGATCCGGACCCACCCGGTTCCTTCATGGCCGAACCGGAACGAGCCGGGATGGAGAATCTCTGCCAGGATCTCGAGCGATTCCGCGAGGCGAGGGCCGGGACGGTTGAAGTATTGGTTCCCGTCGAGCAGATAGACCTGTCTTCCGCGGACCGCCTTCAGCGACGGCCACTCCGGACGCTCCGTCAGCGTCGGAAGCTCTTTCCGCGTCCGCGCAATGTCGAAACCGCACGGTAGAATTAAAATCAAATCCGGATCGGCCTGAACCAGCGCCTCCCAGGTCATCCAAGGAGAGTGCTTCCCGGCCTCTCCAAAGAGCGGGACCCCCGCGGCTTTATCAATAAGCTCCGGCATCCAATTCCCCCCGGCCATCAGCGGATCGATCCATTCAACCGCCGCCACGCGCGGCTTCGGCGAGAGCCGCTCGGCTTTCCGTGCGATCGCCGCCATCCGTTCCTGGAGCGCCTTCACGAGGGAGCGGCCCCGCTCGAAAACGCCCATCGCGTCGGCGACCCGCTGAATGTCGGCCCACACATCGGAGAGAGAATTCGGCGCGAGCGGAACGAGGGTCGGCGCGGCTTCCGCGCCGGGGGCGATCCAATCCCGAAGCGTCCGCTGGACATCGTTCAAGCTGACCGCGCAGACCTCGCATTGGGTTTGGGTGATGATGTGGGTGGGCCGAAGCCGCTTGAGAAGATCGGCATCGACGCGGTAAACGCCGAGCGCCTGCTCCAAGACCTCCTTGACGCGCCGATCGATCTCGCCGCTGCTCCCCTCGACGGGGAATTTCGGCGCCGTGCAGATCGGAAGACCCTGAACGGAAGGAGGGTAGTCGCACTCGTGCGATCGGCAGACCAGTTGGTCTTCGAGCCCCAGCGCACAGACGATCTCCGTGCTGCTGGCGATCAGTGAAACAATTCTGTTCATTAAGCCGCCTCCTTCTTTTGCCGCATCGATAAGAGAGACTCTCGCAGCGCTTTCGCATTTTGCGGCGCGTGACTGAACGCGTCGTTGTTGAAATAGGCGAAGACCGCCCGATCGGCGTCGGCCTCCTTGCCCAGCCAGGCGGCCCACTCGCGAAGGTGCCGTTTCGGATAGGATCCTTCCGGGTGCTCCGCGAACCCGTGAAATCGGACGTAAACAAATGGACCGACCCTCTCCCGGGGGGGGGCCGATTCCGGGTGGTCGTGAAGGCAGAGCGCCACCCCCTTCGCCTCCATGGCCCGGAAGATCCCATCGGTATACCAGGTTGGATCTCGAAATTCAACTACATGCAGGCCGTCTTCGGGAAGGGCGTCGAGGAAATCGAGAAAGCGCTTCTCGTTTCGCTTCCAGTAAGGGGGAAGCTGGTAGAGAACGGGCCCGAGCTTCGGCCCCAGGAGCCGGGCCCGGCTCCAAAAAAGATCGATCGGGTCGGCCGGATCTTTCAGCCTCTTCAAGTGGGTCAGATACCGGCTTGCCTTCACGGCGAAGAGAAAGCGATCGGGGACCCGCTCGCGCCATTCCGAAAAAGTTTTCTCGGTCGGAAGTCGATAGAAGCTGTTGTTGATCTCGACGGTGTCGAATTGCGCCGCATAATAGGGGAGCCATTTTTTTGAGGGGAGCGACGGCGGATAGAAAGTCCCCTTCCAATGAGCGTATTGCCAGCCGGAACATCCGACTCGAATCGATTGCGCTTTCATCATCACGCTCCCTCCTCAATCCCATTCATATCGATCCGGGCAAGATCTCCAAGAGCGACTCGCATCAACACGATGGTGAGCCGATCATCCCGACGCGAGAATAGGTTATCGAGCCCTCCTCCTCATTTTAGACCGACGGCGCGCCGGAAGGCAATCGGAAGGGGCGAGTCTCCTCGCAGTTTGAAAAAAGGGGGAGCCGATTCGGCCTTGCGGAGGATATCCAGGGTGAAAATAATTCCGATGAGTGTTGACTCTTAAAATTTAATTATGTTATAAGAGCTTTTGCAACGTGGTATTCGCTTCAGGGATTCATCGAAACGTCCTTTGCTCAGAGCAAACTTCTCGAAAGGGGGGGGCGCAGAGCAACGGGGCTAAAGCCGAAGAGGCCATGCCCGCCGAGCCGCCAAAGGAAATAAAGGGCGGCTTTTTTTTGTGCGCATGTCGGGCTTCATTCGGATATATTCAGTCGCCATTACCGCTTCAATCCGACCTTTGCTCAGAGCAAATCCATCGAAAGGTGGAGACGCAGAGCAACGGGGCTACCGCCGTCTGGCCACGCCCGCCGAGCCGCCAAAGGAAATGGGTCTTTTTGTGCGCAGGAGGTTCGTCGTGGTAGATCGCTCGAGTGGATGCAGGGTTCTTCTTCTTGCCGTTGTGCTCCTCTTACTTCTGGGTTATCATGCGCCTGCTTTCGCGGGAGAGGCGCTATTAACGTGGGATGCAAACAAAGAGGCCGATCTGGCGGGGTATCGGGTGTATGTCGGCCTGCTGCCGGGGGTCTACAGCCCTCCGGTGAATGTCGGCAAGGTTACCTCGTGGACGGTGCCGAATCTCACCGCGGGGGTCACCTACTACTTTGCCGTTACCGCCTATAACACCGCCGGCCTGGAGAGCGGTTACTCCATTCAGGTCAGCAAACTCATTCCTCCCTTGGTCGATCTGATCGCCCCGCTGCTTTCAAGCATCACCTCCAGCAATGTCACACTCAATTCGGCCGCGATCACCTGGAGCACCGATGAGCCGTCGGACACTCAAATCCAATACGGCGCGACGACCGCTTATGGGCTGACGACCTCTCTGGTAACCAGCTTGGCGACCGTCCACAGCCAGACGCTCACCAATCTGACCCCCGCCACCCTCTACCACTACCGGGTGCTCAGCCGGGATGCGGCGGGAAATCTCGCGACCTCCGCCGACAATACCTTCACCACCGCGCCCGACACCACTTCCCCTTCCGTTCCGGGAAATCTGAGCGGCGCAGCGGTCTCCTCCAGCCAGATCACCCTCTCCTGGACCGCTTCGACCGATAACGTGGGGGTCGCCGGTTATCGCGTTTACAGAAACGGCACGCAGGTGGCCACCGCCGCCTCGCCCGGTTTTGTCAACAGCGGCCTGGCCGCAAACAGCTCCTACAGCTACACCGTCGCCGCGTATGACGCGGCGGGGAACCTCTCGGCGCAGACGGCGGCGATCTCGGTGGCGACCTGGCCGCTGCCGCCGGTGATCTCGGGCGCGGCGGCTTCGAGCGTCACCAGCAGCGCAGCGACCCTCTCCGGTGCGGTCGACCCCTCCGGCGCCGCGACCACCGCCTGGTTCGAGTACGGCACGACGACTGCCTACGGCAGCAGCACCCCTCCGGTGAGCTTCTCGGCGGCCAACCCGCTCTCGGCGACGCTCTCCGGGTTATCTCCCCAGACGCTCTATCACTTCCGGATCGCCGCCCGCAATGCCGGCGGAACGTCGACTTCATTAGACAGCACCTTTACCACCCCGGCGGCTCCGGCGGCCGCCCCGCCACCCCCGTCGCCCGCGCCGGCCAACGGTTACACAATGACCTCGGAGCCGTATGCCTGGGTGGACGCTCCGACGATTTTAGCGTTAAGCGGGGATGACAGCGCCCTCGGCGTCCCGCTCCCGTTCTCCTTTCCCTTCTACGGCCAGAGCTACAGCCAGCTGTATGTCTCCACCAACGGGCTGATCACCTTCGGGGGACCCAATTCCGCCTACATCCCCCAGCCGATCCCGAGTGTTTCCCAGCCGAATGCGTTCATCGCCCCTTTCTGGCGCGATCTGTATGTCAACTTGCGCCAGATCACCACCGCCTCGTCTGCGACGGAATTCGTGATCGCCTTCAATGGGGTCCGCGGCCTCTGCTGCACTACCCCCACTTATACATTTGAAGTGATTCTGCGCCCCGACGGGACGATCCTTCTGGCGTATGCGGATGTCACCTTGAATGCGACCACGACAATCGGGATAGAGAACCTCGACGGCACCGCCGGAATCGTTCTCCCTGCGGTCTCCGGGAACACCGCTTTCCGCTTCACCCCCGGCGGCGCGACCGCTCCCCCGGCCGATACGACCGCGCCGACCGTTCCAGGAAATCTCCTCGCGACGGTCGCCTCCTCCACTCAGATCAATCTCTCCTGGACCGCTTCCGCCGACAATGTCGGTGTGACCGGTTATCGGGTCTATCGCAACGGTGCTCAAATCGGCACGACTGCTTCTCCGGGCTACTCGGATACGGCTTTAGTGGCAAGCACCAGCTACAGCTATACGGTTTCGGCGTATGATGCGGCAGGCAATGCCTCGCCGCAGAGCGCTGCGGTGAGCGCCGCGACCCTGCCTCCGCCGGATACGACCCCGCCGGTGATCTCCGGGATGGCCGCGGGGAGCCTCACCGCCAGCGGCGCTTTGATTAGCTGGAGCACCAATGAGCCGGCCGACACACAGGTCGAATATGGAACGACGACCGCCTACGGCGCCGCAACCTCGATCGTTTCAGCATTGACGGCGGCGCATTCTCAGAGCCTCAGCGGGCTGCTCTCCTCCACGCTCTATCACTATCGGGTGAAGAGCAAAGATGCCGCCGGAAATCTGGCGACCTCGGCCGACGGCACCTTCACGACAGCGGCGCCCCCCGACACCACGGCGCCGACCCTCTCGGCAATC
>SCUR01000101.1 GCA_004297235.1 Candidatus Manganitrophaceae bacterium
TAGCGCCTCGAAGGCAAGGTCAGAATCCTGGCTTTCGATCATCTGGCTTATCACGAGAATGGGAGTGCGACGGATGGAAGTTATGGTCTTGATCGCTTCCAGTCCGCCCAAAACCGGCATGTTGAGATCCATGGTGATCACATCTGGTTGCAGCGAATTCGTAAGCTTGATCGCCTCCTGGCCATTTTTTGCCCAGCCGACAACCCCGATCTCCGGCTCCTGCCCGAGCAGATCGCGCATCATGGTGGCAATTAAAGGAGAGTCTTCAGCGATAAGGACGCGAATCATATTTAAATAAATCTCTGGATGATCTCCAAAAAGCGCTTCTGGTCAAAGGTCCCCTTCGTGATATAGGCATCCGCGCCCGCTTCGATGCCCCTCCTCTTATCCGCTTCTGTCTGGAGCGCCGTTACCAGGACGACCGGGATATTCTTGAATCGGTCGTCTTTTTTGATCCTCTCGGTCAAGCCAAACCCGTCCATACGCGGCATCTGGACATCCGTAACCACAACGTCGAAGCTTTGCTCATGCAGCTTGGTCAGGGCCTCTGCTCCATCCACCGCCGTGGTGACATCAAAGCCTGCGGCTTCAAGAATATTTTTCTCCAGCGTGCGTGTGGTCAGGGAATCTTCCGCCACCAGCACCTTCTTTTTCATCAACGGCAGGGGTGGGGTTGGAGTGGGAACAGCGGGGGGTCGAACCCCGCCATAATGCGATAGGGAGCGTATCAGTTCGTTCGGGTTGAGAATGAGGGCGATCTGTCCTTTTCCCAGGATCGTTCCTCCGGAGAGATGGGGAATATGGCTTAACAGTTTCCCGAGCCCCTTAACCACGATCTCCTCCTCTCCCAACAGGGCGTCAACCCCAAAGACAGCCCTTCCTCTGGAATTCGCCAGCAGGAGGGCTGGGATGGTTCCGTTTTTATTACCCTCGTTGGCTAGCTTCAGGGTATCTGCCAGCCAGGAAAAGGCGAGGGGCTCTCCGTCGATGACCACCGTGCTCTTCCCTCCGATGGAGTGGATCTGGTCCGGGGAGAGCAGCAGGGTTTTCTCCAGGGTATCGGAGGCGAGACAGAAGATGTCACCGCCCGCCTGAAAAAGCAGCGCATGGATCGTGCTGAGCGTAAGGGGAAGCGAAAGGGTAAAGGTTGCTCCCTGGCCTGCCTTGGACTCTGTGCTGAGAGAGCCCTTGAGAGCTTCTACCTTGGCTATCACCGTATCCAGCCCTACCCCCCGGCCTGAGACTTCGGTAATGGTGGGGGCGGTGGAAAAACCAGGGCGGAAGATCAAATCCCAGATTTCCTCCTCCCGCCATCGTTTGATCTCTTCGGCCGAGGCGATGCCCTTTTGGACCGCTGTCCGTTCTATGGATTGACGATCGAGTCCCTGGCCGTCGTCTCCGACCGAAAGAAAGACCCTTCCCCCTTCCTGCCGGGCGGCAATGAGGATTTTTCCCCGTCGGGGTTTTCCCTTCTGTTCTCTCTCTTCAGGGGATTCGATTCCGTGGTCTAAGGAGTTCCGGACCAGGTGGATCAAAGGATCTTTCAACTCTTCGAGGACTTTTTTGTCGATGCGAGTCGAAGCGCCCTCCACGATCAACTCTGCTTCTTTTCCCAGGCCGCGACCTGGGCCGCG
>SCUR01000001.1 GCA_004297235.1 Candidatus Manganitrophaceae bacterium
TCGCTGTTCTCCTCGCTCGGCGGAAGGACGACGGTGCCGATCCCGAAAACGCGGCTCTTTCTCGGTTATTATCCCGCCCAGGCGGCGCTCGATTCCGCATCGATTTTTTTAGGAATTGTTTTCGGTTTCGCGTTCGGGAGGATGCCCCATCCCGTCGGCTGGCGCCCCTCGGCCTTCGTCGCGACCTTCTACAGCTGCGGTATTCTCGTCCTGATTATCGCCGCTTCGTTCAAGGGACGGGTGATCCGAGACGAGCGGGTCTGCCGAGCTGTTTCGATTCTGCTGGCGCTGAGTGTGGTCGGCCTGTTTGTGAAGCATTACATTCTTTAGGATATTCCCCCTCTTTGTTAAGGAGGATCAGGGAAGGTAGAGAGACCTTCTACCCCACCTAACCTCCCCTTACCATCCGGGTGCAGGCAAGGGGGAGGAGAAAGCGAGAAGGGAGAATCGATCATGTCGGAGCGGGTTGCGGTGATCACGGGAGGGGCGAAGGGGATCGGCCGGGCGATCGGGCTCGATCTGGCCGACCGCGGATGGTCGGTGGCGCTCTGCTACCGGACGAGCGAGAAGGAAGGAAACGAGACGGCGGAGGCGATCCGGAAAAAAGGGGTCCGGGCCCTCGCCGTTCGGGCCGATGTCTCCGATCCGAATGCGGCGGAAGGCTTCGTCCGGCAGGTGGAGAGCGAATGGGGACGGATCGATGCCCTGGTCCACGCGGCCGGCCCCTACCACCGGGTGAACCTGCTGGAAGAGAGCCTCGACGGATGGCACGCCATGTTCGATCACAACCTTCATCCCCTCTTTTATCTGAGTCGTCTCGTGGCCCCCGGAATGAAAGCGCGGCGGGGGGGGAGAATCATCAGCTTCAGCATGGCGAATGCCGACCAGATGATCGGCCAGCCGCAGATCACGGCCCACTACATCGCGAAGGTCGGCGTCCTGGTCCTGACGCGGTCTCTCGCCAAGCTCCTCGCCCCGCATGGGATCACCGTCAACGCGATCTCCCCCGGTTTCATCCGATCGGGAAGCGCTCCCGAGTCGGAGATGGCGTCGATGATCAAAAATATCCCCGCCGGCTACGTCGGGGAGCTCTCCGACGCGGTGTCGGTCGTCCGTTTTCTTCTCTCGGACGAGGCCCGCTATGTGACGGGGGGGAACATCCATCTGAGCGGAGGATGGGGAGTCTAAGTTGATTGCGGGGTTAAAAAAATAGAAGAATCTTTCCGAGTCCTGCGAATGGAGAAGATGAGATGAAACACGTTCGAAATATTATGTTGACGGGGCTGGTTGCTTTGTTGCCACTTTATCTAACCGTCACGCTGCTGATCTGGCTGTTCGGGGTGATCGACGATGTCGCCCAGCCGTGGCTGCGCGGCGTCTTCGGCGTCGAAATCTGGGGGCTCGGCGTCCTGGCGACGGTGGCGGTGATTTTTCTCGCCGGCCTGATCGTCTCCAGCATGACCGGGGCCCTCTTTCTCGGTTGGATGGATCGCGCCCTCGATCGGCTCCCGATCTTCAAGGGGCTCTATCGCGGCATCAAGCAGATCGTCGAGAGCTTCAACCCGAACAATCCGTCGGGCTTCAAGGAGTTCGTTTTTGTCAAACAGCAGGATGGCGGCGGATTCAGCGCCGGCTTTCTCACCGGCGAGTTCAGCCTGCTGCAGGAAGATGGAACGCGACGCGAGCTTGCTTCCGTCTTCATCCCAAGCAACCATCTTTATCTCGGCGCCATCCATATTGTAGATCGAGCCCGCATTGTCCGGACTGCAATGACGCTGCAGGAAGGGGCGACTTTCGCCCTCTCCGCCGGTTCCTCGGCCAAGGGGGAGATCCGTCAAATCGCCTCGAATCTGCCGTAAGGCTGGTTTTGGCGCCCGGCCTGTAATACAATTGTCTTGGTCGGGGCGCTTCCCTTTCGTGGTGCTGAGGAATAACCATGCAGGATGAAAAGACGAAAAAGACCTTCACCGATCCGATCTGCCTGATGGAGATCACGCCGGAAGAGTCGGTGGGGACGGTCGAGTATCAGGGCAAAACCTATTATTTCTGCTCCCAGTTTTGTGTCGATCGGTTTCGTGAATCGCCCGCCCAATTTTTAGAGGGGGCGCCGCCGGCCGAACCCGCGCCGCCTCCTCCGCCGGGGACCGACTACATCTGTCCGATGGACCCGGAGGTGCGACAGCCGGGTCCGGGCGCTTGTCCGAAGTGCGGGATGGCGCTGGAGCCGGAGAGGGTCTCCCCTCCGGCGACGAAGACCGAGTATGTCTGCCCGATGCATCCGGAGATCGTCCGCGATGCGCCCGGATCGTGCCCGATCTGCGGAATGGCGTTGGAGCCGAGAACGGTCACAGTCGAAGAAAAGGCCAACCCGGAGCTGATCGACATGACCCGCCGCTTCCGGATCAGCGCCGCCTTGACGGTCCCGTTGCTGTTGCTCTCGATGTCCGATCTGATTCCGGGAAATCCGCTGGGAGGGCTGGTTCCAGCCGCTCTCCTCTCTTGGATTCAGTTCGCCCTGGCCACGCCGGTGGTCCTCTGGGGAGGGCGGCCCTTCTTCCAGCGCGGATGGAACTCCATCGTCAACCGCTCACTCAACATGTTCACCCTGATCGGCATCGGGACCGGCGTCGCCTATCTCTACAGCGTGGTGGCGGTTCTCTTCCCCGATCTCTTTCCGGAGTCGCTCCGCGGGCATGGCGGTCAGGTCCCGGTCTACTTTGAGGTCGCCGCGGCGATTACGGTCCTGGTCCAGCTCGGCCAGGTCCTGGAATTGCGCGCCCGGAGCCGGACCAGCAGCGCGATCCGGGCGCTTCTCGGTCTTGCACCGAAGACGGCGCGGCGGCTGCGGGATCATATGGAAGAAGATGTTCCGCTCGATCAGGTCCATCCGGGAGATCTCCTTCGGGTTCGTCCGGGAGAGCGCATCCCGGTCGATGGGGTGATCGTCGAGGGGAGCAGCGCCGTCGATGAATCGATGATCACCGGCGAGCCGATTCCGGCCGCGAAAGAGCCGGGGAGCCGCGTCACCGGCGGAACGGTCAACGGGACCGGCGGCTTCATCATGCGGGCGGAGCGGGTCGGCGCCGACACGCTGCTCGCCCAGATCGTTCGGATGGTGAGCGAGGCGCAGCGAAGCCGCGCCCCCATCCAGCGGCTTGCCGATGTCGTCTCGGCCTATTTCGTTCCGACCGTGGTCGCGGTCGCGGTGGTCACCTTCTTCATCTGGTGGCGCATCGGACCCGAGCCGCGATTGGCTCATGCGATTGTGAATGCCGTCGCCGTCCTCATCATCGCCTGTCCCTGCGCGTTGGGGCTCGCGACACCGATGTCGATCATGGTCGCCAGCGGTCGGGGGGCGACCGCCGGGGTCCTCTTCAAAAATGCCGAGGCGCTGGAGGTCTTGGAGAAGGTCGATACCCTGGTCCTGGACAAAACCGGCACCCTCACCGAAGGGCGTCCCCGTCTGATCACCGTCGTTCCGCAAGAGGGATGGGACGAGAGGGACCTGCTCCGCCTGGCCGCGAGCCTGGAGCGGGGGAGCGAGCATCCGCTGGCAGGGGCGATTCTCGCCGGAGCGGCGGAACGGGGGCTCCCGCTGACCGAAGCGAAGGAGTTCCGATCGATCACCGGGAAGGGGGCGGCGGCGATCGTCGACGGCCGGAAGGTGGCGCTCGGCAACCGGGCGCTCTTTGAAGAGTTGAAGCTGCCGGTCGATCCTCTGGCCGAGCGGGCCGAGGCGCTCCGCCGCGACGGCCAGACGGTCATCTTCGTTGCAATCGACGGAAAACCGGCGGGGCTGCTGGGGCTCGCCGATCCGATCAAAGAGTCGACCCCGGCGGCGATCGCCGCCCTGAAGCGGGAGCGGATCCGGACGGTGATGCTGACCGGCGACAGCCGGACCACGGCGGATTCGGTAGCCCGGAAGCTGGGAATCGACGAGGTGATCGCCGAAGTCCTCCCCGAGCAGAAGAGCGAAGCGATCAAGCGCCTTCAGGCCGAGGGGCATCGCGTCGCGATGGCGGGGGACGGCATCAACGATGCGCCGGCGTTGGCGCAGGCCGACGTCGGGATTGCGATGGGGACCGGGACCGATGTGGCGATCGAGAGCGCCGACGTCACGCTGGTAAAAGGGGATCTGCGCGGGGTGGTCCGCGCCTTTCGTCTGAGCCGCGCCACGATGCGGAACATCCGGCAGAATTTGCTCTTCGCCTTCATCTACAATGTGCTCGGGGTCCCGATCGCCGCCGGCGTTCTCTATCCTTTCTTCGGCCTGCTGCTCAGCCCGATGATCGCGGCCGCGGCGATGAGTCTCAGCTCCGTCTCGGTCATCGGCAATGCGCTGCGGCTCCGGAAGATCCGGCTGTGATCGCACAGACGGTTTTCCCTTCCTTTTCCGTTTTCTAAATCTTATAATCAATCCGCTTTTGTACTCGGACCCATTTTAATAATAGGGAGAAAGATCAAGATGAGTCTGTTACGGCATGTTGCGGGGTGGAGCTTCGCCATGGCGGCGTTGCTTCTGATCGCTCAACCCTTTCCGGCGCCTGCGAAGGAAGAGCCGAAAGAGAGCACCGTCACCTTGAACGCTTTTGATTTTGGTTTTAAGGGCCCTGACCGGATCGAAGGAGGCGTGGTGAGGCTGGAGATCAAGAACGAGGGACGAGAGATCCATCATGCTCAGCTGATCCGGCTGCTCGACGGGAAGACGGCGGATGAGTTCATCGCCGGGATGAAAGCCCATCCGGACGGCCCCCCGCCGAGCTGGGCGAAATTCGTCGGCGGGCCGAATGCGGTGATCCCCGGGGGGCAAGCGACGGCGATCATGAATTTGGAGGCGGGCGATTATGTCGTCATCTGCGTCATCCCAGACTCGAAAGGGATTCCCCACACGGCCCATGGCATGGTGAAGCCGCTGACCGTCACGGCGAGTGCGGCCCAGAATGAGATCGACCCGAAGGCCGACGTCACCGTGACCCTGGCCGATTTCAATTTCGTCCTCTCCCAGCCGGTCACGGCCGGCCGGCATACCGTGAAGGTCGTCAACAATGGAACGATCCCTCATGAACTGGTCCTGCTCCAGATGGCGCCCGGCAAGAAGGCGATCGACTTCGGGAATTTCAATCCGGCCGCGGGAGGGCAGCCTCCCGGCAAGCTGATCGGCGGGGTGGTCGGGATTGAAAAGGGGATGCACGTCTACTTCGAGACGGATCTGGCCCCCGGCAACTATGGGTTCCTCTGTTTCTTCCCGGATGAGAAAGGGAAGCCTCACTTCAAGCGGGGGATGACCCTCGACTTCACCGTGAAATAAAATCGGGCTTCCTTGCCCTGCGCGCGACCCCTTTTAGAGAAAGGATCATCGTGAACAGTGTCATCCAGCGAACGGCTTTTCTTCTCCTCCTCTTCGTTTTCCAAAGCTCCTGCGCCTCCGCCCCGAAGCAAGTCCCCTCCGCTCAGAAGAGTTTCCTCTGGTCGGTCCGGTCGGAGACCGCGACGGTTTACCTCCTCGGCTCCATCCATGTCGCCAAGCCGGAGCTCTATCCGCTCCATCCAAACGTAGAGGCCGCCTTCGATCAATCCGACACGTTGGTGGTGGAGATCAATCCGGAAGAATTCGATAGGAGCCGGCTTCAATCGCTTTTCATGCAGTACGGAACTTACCCTCAGACCGAAACGCTCGACCGGAAGATCTCGAAGGAAACCTACACCCTGGTCGAGCAGAAGTTTCAACAGGCCGGCATGGCGATGGAGCCGTTCAGCCGGTTCAAGCCGTGGGTCTTGGCGGTGATGCTCCAGTCGGTCGAGCTGCAGCGCCTGGGGTTCGACAAGCGCTATGGGATCGACGACCATTTTATCGCCCAGGCCCGCGGAAAGAAGCAGATCACGGCGTTCGAGACGGTGGAATATCAGGTCGGTCTTTTCGACAGTTTCTCCGATCGTCTCCAGGAGCTTTTTCTTCGGTATACCCTCTCCGATTTGAACCTTCTGGCCGATCAGATGGAGTCGATCATGAAGGGGTGGCGGGCGGGGGACGGCGGCGCGATCGAGGAATTGATCTTCCGGAGCATCAAAGACGAGCCGGAATTGAAGCCGGTTTATGAGAAGCTGATCGACGAGCGGAACCTGCACATGGCCTCCGACATCGAGGCGTTTCTCAAAACGGAGCACCGCTATTTTGTCGTCGTCGGCGCCGGGCATCTGGTCGGCCCGGGGAGCATAGTCGACCTGCTTCGAAAGAAGGGATACGTTGTCGAGCAGATGTAAAACGCGGGCCGGCCTGCGCGCGCGACGGCTCCTCACCCTTTCTTTCTTTTTATGTTTCTCTCTTCTTTCCCCCCGCTTCCTGTATGCCTGGGGCGAGGCGGGGCATCGAATCATCGCCGACATCGCCGAGCAACACCTAAGCGAACGGGCCCACAAGGAGATCCGATCGCTCATCGGAGAGGCCTCCCTGGCGTCGATCGCCGACTGGGCCGATCGGATTCGGGGGGACCGTCCCGAGACGGCGCACTGGCACTTCGTCAATATTCCATTTCAGGCGTCCCGTTATCGTCCGAAGCGGGACTGCGCCGAAGGGGATTGCCTGATTGCGGCGATCGGACGATTTCGAGCGGCTTTGTCCGATCCGGCCCGCCCGGTATCGGAGCGGATCGACGCGCTGAAGTTTCTTGTCCACTTTATCGCCGATCTCCATCAGCCGCTCCACGCGACCGACCATGTCGACCGCGGCGGGAATGACGTTCCGGTGGTCTTCTTCGGAGAAGAGATCAGCCTCTTCAGCAAGAAGCCGTGGAATCTCCACGCGGTCTGGGATGCGGGTCTGATCGACCGGACCGGTTTGAGCGAGCAGGCTTATGTCGAGCGCCTCCAGGCCCGGCTGAAAAGGCGATCGATCGCCGATCTGCAAAGCGGAAGCGTCATCGATTGGGCGCTGGAGGCCCATCGCGCCGCGGTCGACGTGGCGTATCGGATTCCTAAGGATCGGAAACTTTCCAAGCCCTATTTTGAAAAGAGCATTCCGACGATGGACGGGCTGCTGGCCAAGGCCGGCGTTCGACTGGCGCGGGTGTTGAACGAGGCGTTCCAAACCGGAAAATAAAAGGGGAGCGGCGATGGCGGAAGAGCGACACGAGATGGGACTCAAAGCGGCGATGCAGATCGGAATGTACTACGCCTATCTGGCGCAGGTGCTTCGGATGGTGATCAACCCGGAGGGGCCGGTGGAGCTGCCCGAGGAGCTTCTCAATCAGCAGCTCGATCAACTCCGAGAGCACTTGGCGAATCCCCTGGCAAGGAACCGGGTCGTGAAGCAAAATATAGAGCAGATCGATAAAGAAGTTTTGCGTATTCGCCGGGAGGCCGGTCATCCGGAGACGTGGGGCGCGGCCGTGAAGGAGGCGAAGCGGATGCTGCCGGAGGTCGAGATCCGTGCCAAGACGGTGAGCGATCTCGTCGCGCTGCTGCGGGGCGGGTGAGCCTTTCGGCGCAAGCGGGGTAAAGTGTGCGTCAGCGTTTCCAATCGTTTCGCAAAGCAATCCAGTGATTTAGATTTCAAGAGCTCTGGATTCCCGCGTTCGCGGGAATGACGACCCAAAAATGAACCGCTCAGCACAAAGTGACCCACTACTTGCCGCGCGGCTCCCTTGATCCGTTCCAGCCCAATCCGCTAGAATATCGATAGTATCTTTTTACCAACTTCCCCACAAGTCAATCAGACAGATCCCTGAGATCCTCCCTTGGCCGCTCTGCTGATCCGATAAATATCCATTACAAACTCGGCGGGCCGAGATCGCTCAAGCGACACTGCACCTCACCTCGTGATTGAAGGAGGAAACCCGATGCGCTATTTCACCGTGACACTCATTTTCGTCTCCGTTCTATTTTTGACAGCCTGGTCCGCCAACGCCGCCGAGAAAGATCCCTGCGCGCCGCGCGTGCCGGCGGGGGAGCTGGCCCAATTTAAGGGGATGAAGCCTCCGGTTCCGGAAACGCCGGAGACGATCCAAAAAGGGAAAGAAATTTACAACGGAAAGGGGACCTGCTTCAACTGTCACGGGCCCGATGGAAAGGGGACCGGTCCGTTGGCGGGGAGCCTCGACCCGTCGCCCCGAAACTTCACCAATCCGAAATTCGATCAGTGTAAAACGGCGGGGGAGATGTTCTGGGCGGTGAAGAATGGGATTCCGAATACGGGGATGATCGGCGCCGTCGCCACCGGCCTGATCAGCGAGCAGGAGGCGTGGCAGGCGGTTCTTTATGAGAGAAGCTTGGGGAAAAAATAGACGCTTCTCATCCGTTTGAGATCGCCTCCAGCAGCTCGGGGTCCTCGATCGCCTTGCCGCCGCCGAGGGCCACGCTGAGCAGCGCGCTCTTGTCGATAATGATCGGCAGACCGGTTTCGCGTTGAAGCCGCGTATCCATATTTCGGATCAGGGCCCCGCCCCCGGTGATGATAATTCCCCGCTCGACGATATCGCCCGCCAGCGCTGGGGGGGTGGTCGCGAGGGCCGTTTTGATGGCGTTGACGATGGCGCGCAGCGGCGTCGAGATCGCCTCCGCGATTTCCTCTGCCGTGATCTCTACGATCTTCGGAAGACCGGTGACCGAATCGCGCCCCTTCACCCGCGCCCGCTGCGTGTCGCCGTCGGACCAGGCGGTGCCGAGGGCGATCTTGATCTTCTCCGCCGTCTGCTCTCCGATGTAGAGGCGATGTTTCCGTTTCACCATCTCGATGATCTTCTCATCCATCACGTCCCCGCCGACCCGAATCGAATGGCAGCAGACGATGCCGGCGAGCGAGAGGATCGCCACCTCCGTCGTCCCGCCGCCGATGTCGACGAGCATGCTTCCCACCGGTTCCAGCACCGGCAGGTTGGCGCCGATCGCCGCGGCGATCGGCTCTTTGATCAGAACGATCTTCTTGGCGCCGATCGAGTAGCCGGCCTCTTCGACGGCCCGCTTCTCGATCTCCGTCACGCCATGAGGGAGGGTGACGACGATGGAAGGTTTTCCGAATTGCCAGGGGCGGCGGGACCGGCGGATGAAGTGCTCGAGCATCTCCTTGGCCAGATCGTAATCGGCGATGACCCCCTCTTTGATCGGGCGGACGGTCGTGATCGAATGGGGGGTCTTTCCAACCAGGGCCTTGGCCTCCAATCCGACCGCAACGACCTCTTGCTTTCCTCCGGCGACTTCCCGTACGGCGACGACCGACGGCTCATTGAGAACGATCCCGCGCCCCCGAATGTAGACGAGGGTGTTCGCCGTCCCCAAATCGATCGAGATGTCGGCCGCGCCGTATGGTCGCGACCAAGGAGCGCGTGCTTTCACAAAACCATTCATACCCTTTCCTCACTTTTAGAAAACGTTCCGGAATCGGAACAGGTCATTATAGCTCCAAGCACTTCATGAGACAATGTAAGGAACGAGACAATCCCCTTATTTAGGTGCGATTTTCGGCCGACTTAAGGTCTTCTCCTCGATCATCGATTTATTCCCAAGCGCTTCATCTCATGAAGGAGGGTCTCACAGAGGCCTTCCTCCAACGGCCGCGCGGTGAAGCCGAGCTCCCGCTGGGCTTTCCGGCTGGATCCGAGATAGGTGACGCCGGCGATAGCGCGGATGCTCTCGGAGCGATAAAGCTCCGGAAGCGGGAGGAACGGCTCGACCGCTCTCACCAGCGCGGCGAGCCCCTTCAACAAGCCCGGCGCGGGATGAACGGGGGACGCCTTGATGCCGGTGATCTGCTCGGCGATCTGGAAGGCCTCCAGCAGGGTGTGGGCCGGGCCGGTGAGGAGATAGCTTTCTCCCGGCCGTCCCCGTTCCATGGCGAGGAGATGGCCGCGGGCGATGTCTTCCACATGTCCCCAAGCGTACGCCGTCTTCTGCGGAACGATCGGCAGCCGTCTTCTCAGATATTGGAGGAAGAGATTCCGTACGGAGCTGGTGTCGCCCGGGCCGTAGACCAGGCCCGGCATCACGATCACCAGCGGCAAGCCTTCCTTCATCATCGGCTCGGCGATTTGGGTGTGCGCGATCCACTTGGTCCGCTCGTACTCCGAGAGCCACGGTCCGTTGTAGCGATGCGTCTCGTCGACTTGTCTCCCTTGGGTGTCCGAGAAAATCAGCAGCGTGCTGGTGTAAACCCCCTTGGGGATGCGAAGCTCTCTCATGAGTTCCAGGACATTCCGCGTTCCGTCGATGTTGATCCGCTTTCCGAGTGACGGGGTCTTGGAGCCGATCTTGTACCAGCCGGCGACATGGAAGAGACCGTCGACGCCGGTCATCGGCGCGCGCAGGCTCTCTTTGTCGGTGATGTCGCCCGGAGAGAGCGTGACGCCGAGGCGGGTCAGGTCGTGCGCTTGGGCGGGATGGCGGGCAAGGGCGACCACCTGATGGCCCGCCGCGACCAATTGACGCGCAATCTTTCCGCCGACAAATCCGGTCGCGCCGGTGATGAAGTACCTCATCGTTGTTCCAGAGGGAATGGGTGGTTGATGATAACAAGGGAAATCAAAAGGAGCAAGCTAATGTGATTTGGATCACTCTATTTTTAGGTTCCTTTTGAGGAGGGAAGTCGATCCATCGAAGATGTTTTGCGAAGATCCTTGCGAAGATGCTTGCGAAGGCGCTTGACGTCGGACGTTCCGAATCGGTATTCTGCTGCAGATGACCGAGGTGAAAGTGATTCGATGGATCAGGTGATTTTCCATCTTGCCTTTCCGGTGCGTGATCTGGAAGAGGCGAAGCGGTTTTATGTCGAGGGTCTCGGCTGCGCCGTCGGAAGGGAGTCGTCGAGGGCCATCACGCTGGCGCTGGCCGGGCATCAGTTGGTCGGCCATCTCTTCCCGACGATCGGGGAGCAGAAGGGGATCTACCCGCGGCATTTCGGCCTGATCTTCAAGACGGAAGCGGGATGGCAGGCGCTGGTCGACCGGGCGAAGGAGAAGGGACTCTGCTTCTACCAAGCGCCGCGGCGCCGCTTTGAGGGGACGCGGCTGGAACACGCCACCGTCTTTTTGGAAGACCCGTCGCACAATCTTCTCGAATTCAAATGGTACCGCTACGAATCGGCGATCTTCGGCGAGCGGGAATTCGGCGCGGTCGGAGACACGGATGACGCGCCGTGAGGGTCGACAGGACCCTTAGGCCGCCCCCACCGAGAGAAGGAGCACTTCCCCCTTCATCTGCGGATGAAGATCGCAGGTGAAGGTAAACCGGCCGGGCCGCGGCGGAATGAAGCGAATCTGCACCTCTCCCCCCGGCGCGATGTGCACCCCTTTGATCCCTCGGCCGAAGGTGGTCGCGCCGCCGCTCTCCACCTGGACATCGATCTCCTGAAAGAAAAGGGAGATGAAGCCATGCTCGACCTTATCTGTATTCCGAAGGATGAGGGTGGCCGGCGCCCCCGGCGGGAGCGCGCTTCCTTGAACCTCATATGCGAAATTCCGGATTGCCACCTCGACCCGGTTTTCCCCCTCTGCTTGAATGGTCGGCGGGTGGACATCGCCGAAGATGAAGAACGAGGCAACCCAAAGAGCAAGTAAAATTTGATACCGACGTGTCATCTGCATATTGATCCTCCCGTTCATCTGTCCGGACAGTCTGTTTGAAGAATCCCCCTCTCCATCTAGGATACTCAAATCGCGTGGGCGATTGGAATCCTCTGCAATGAATCCGAGTAATTTTCTTCTCTCCGCGGGACGGCCTAAGCGGTTGAAAAACCACTTGACGACGGAGGGACGGGCCGGTATTCTGCATGAAGCGAAGGAGGGGTTTCCCCCTCGCCAGGAGCGTCACCATGTCACCAAAGAAGAAGAAACCCGGCGACCCGACGCCGGAGGTCGGCGCGGCCACCGACATTGCGCCGGTCGGGCGGGGCCAATCCAAGCCGCCGCATGAGCGGACCGCCGACGAAGATCTCGATGTCGTCGATTGGGAGAAGGTGGCGGCGATGGGTGAATTCAAAGCGCTGCTCGCCGCCAAGCGGCGGTTCATCCTCCCGGCTACGATCTTCTTTATCCTTTACTATTTTGCCCTGCCGATCCTGGTCGGCTACGCGCCGGAGCTCATGAAAACAAAAGTGATCGGCTCGGTGAACCTCGCCTATCTCTTCGCCCTCTCTCAGTTCTTCATGGCTTGGATCATCGCCGCCCTCTACATGCGGGCGGCGGGGCGGTTCGACGGGATGATCGCGGCGATCCTGACCCGGCTCAAGAAGCGGCGGAGGTAGAGCATGACGACCGCGCTTCTCCTCTTTTTGATCTTTATCTTCATTACCCTCGTGATCACCTATTGGGCGGCGCGGCGGTCGAGCGGCGCGTCGGCCTTCTTCGCGGCGAGCCGGCGGATCACCGGCTGGCAGAACGGCGTCGCGGTGGCGGGGGATTACATGAGCGCCGCCTCGTTCCTCGGCATCGCCGGGATCATCGCTTACCAGGGGTATGACGGCTTCATGTTCTCGGTCGGGTGGCTGGTCGCTTATCTCACCGTTCTCTTGATCGTCGCCGAGCCGCTCCGCAATGCAGGGAAGTACACGATGGCCGATGTCCTCGCCTATCGGTTAAGCCCGCGCCCCGTCCGGGCGATGGCGTCGCTCTCTACCTTGACCGTCAGCACTTTTTACATGATCGCCCAGATGGTGGGGGCGGGGGCGCTCGTGACGCTGCTGTTGAAGGATTCGGGGATCAGCTATCAGACCGCCGTGATCGGCGTCGGTCTCTTGATGATCGTTTACGTCGTCTTCGGCGGAATGCTGGCGACGACTTGGGTCCAGATCATCAAGGCGATTTTCTTGATCGCCGGGACCGTCCTGCTGAGCATTCTGGTCTTGGCCCATTTCGATTTCAGCTTCGGGAACTTTTTCGATGCGATCTCGCGCGTCACTTACCATGATAAAGACGGCGCCGAGGTGACGAAAGACTTTCTTACCCCCGGCCTCCGGTTCAAGCCGCCGTACGGCGCGCTCGATCTGATTTCGCTCGGTCTGGCGCTGATCTTCGGGACGGCGGGGCTGCCGCATATCCTCGTCCGCTTCTACACGGTCCCCGACGCGAAGACGGCGCGGGTGAGCGTCGTCTGGGCGATGGTGTTGATCGGGAGCTTCTACATCATGACGACCTTCCTGGGGTTCGGCGCGGCGACGATCGTGGGGCGCGATTTCATCAGCAAGAACGGCGGGACTAACATGAGCGCGCCGCTGCTGGCGCAAGCGCTCGGCGGGGAGATCTTCTTCGCCTTCATTTCTGCGATCGCCTTCGCGACGATCCTGGCGGTCGTCGCCGGCCTGACGATCAGCGCGTCGACCTCGTTCGCCCACGATTTTTACACCAACGTGATCCATCATGGAAAAGAGCGGCGTCCCGGCGAAGAGGTTCGGGTCGCCCGGATCACCGCTTTTGTCGTCGGGGCGATCTCGATCCTGAGTGCGATTCTCCTCGGTCCCGCCGCGAACGTCGCTTTTCTCGTCGCGCTGGCCTTCGCGGTGGCCGCCTCGGCGAATTTGCCGGTGATCGTCCTCTCCCTCTTCTGGAAGCGCTTCAACACGCGCGGGGCGGTGATGGGGTTGGCGACCGGCCTGAGCGCCTCGATCGGGTTGATCCTGATCAGCCCGAGCATCATGACGATTGATCCGGCGACCGTGACCGGCGCGGCGCGCCACCTGATCCAGGCCGACCCGCTCTTCCCGCTGGAGAACCCCGGTCTCTTGAGCATCCCGCTCGGTTTCCTCGGCGCGGTGATCGGCGCATTGACGGGACGACGGGAGCCGCAGGCGGAGGCGAAGTTCGCAGAGCTGCTGGTCCGCGCCAACACCGGGATCGGCGCGGAGAAGGCGGGAGGGCATTGAGATGAGACTCGATCCGGTCGGCGGGGCGCTGTTCCTCTTGCTTTTCATGAGCGGTGTCGGTACCCTGTTTGCCTGCGATGCGCCGGCCGTCTCCCTCGGCCAAACCAAAGAAGAGGTAAAGGCGAAGTGCGGAGCGCCGGTCTGGGTCGAGAGACGAAGGGGAGATCCGGCGGCCGAAAAGCATCCCCTTGAAAAGCGCCGCTCCTCCCGGAGCATTGAGGAGTGGTATTATAACTTGGGACCGCAAGAGTTTATTCGAATCCTTCAGTTCGAGAATGGGAGGTTGGCCGCCATTGAGACCGGCGGATACGGCTGGACCGCCGAGCCCTCCGATTTCGGATGTGAGCGGGCGGTTCTCCCCAGCGGGACCCCGAAGGTGGAGGTAAGGGTCCGATGCGGGAAGCCGACTTCCATGCAAAAAAAGAAGGGGCCGTTCGAAACGTGGCTCTACGACTTGGGCCCCAGCCGGTTTGTGCGGATCTATGAATTCCGGAACGGCCGGCTTGCGAATATCAAAACGGGGGAATATGGTCGTTAGCCGTTCATGCCCCGATCGAGCGCGAAAGCCGGAGAGCTTATTCATTTTTCAAAATAAAAAATAGAAAGGAAAATCCATTGGCAACCTATCAGTATATTTACACCATGCACAAAGTCACCAAGATCGTTCCGCCGAAGCGGAAGATCCTGGAAGATATCTCCCTGTCGTTTTATCCCGGCGCGAAGATCGGGGTGTTGGGGCTCAACGGCTCCGGTAAATCGAGCCTGCTTCGGATTATGGCGGGGGTCGACCCCGATTTCTTGGGGGAGGCGAAACCGGCGAAGGGGGTGAAGATCGGATTTCTGGCGCAGGAGCCGAAGCTCGATCCGACCAAGAACGTTCGCGGCAATGTGGAAGAGGGGGTCGCCGAGACCAAGGCGTTGCTCGATGAATTCAACGCGGTGAGCGCCCAGTTTGCCGAGCCGATGTCGGACGACGCAATGGCGGCGCTGATCGAAAAACAGGGAAAGCTTCAGGAGCGGATCGACGCGGTGAATGCCTGGGAGCTCGATCGGCAGCTGGAGGTCGCCGCCGATGCCCTGCGGCTTCCGCCGTGGGAGGCCGATGTGACGAAGCTCTCCGGCGGTGAGAAGCGCCGCGTCGCCCTCTGCCGTCTTCTGTTGTCGGCCCCCGATATGCTTTTGCTCGACGAGCCGACGAACCACCTCGACGCCGAATCGGTGGCCTGGCTGGAGCAGTTTCTCACGAAGTTTCCGGGGACCGTGGTGGCGGTGACGCACGATCGGTATTTCCTCGACAACGCCGCCGGGTGGATCTTGGAGCTCGACCGGGGCCGCGGCATCCCTTGGGAGGGGAATTACTCCTCCTGGCTCGATCAAAAGTCGCAGCGCCTCGCGGTGGAAGAAAAGCAGGAGAGCGCCCGCCAGCGTGCGTTGAAGCATGAGTTGGAGTGGGTCCGGACCGCGCCGAAGGGGCGTCACGCCAAGAGCAAGGCGCGCCTTAAAGCGTATGAAGAGTTGGCGTCGATCGAGACGCAGGCCCGAAACGAGACGAAAGATATCATGATCCCGCCGGGCCCGCGGTTGGGAGACCTGGTGGTCGAGGCGGTCGATCTGAAGAAGGGGTTCGGCGATCGGCTGTTGATCGACGGTCTCAGCTTCAATCTGCCGCGCGGCGGCATCGTCGGGATCATCGGGCCGAACGGCGCCGGAAAGACGACTCTCTTCAACATGATCGCCGGATTGGACAAGCCCGACAGCGGCACCCTTCGGGTCGGCGAAACGGTGAAGCTCGCCTATGTCAATCAATCGCGCGATACGCTCAACGAGAACAAAAACGTCTGGGAAGAAATCTCCGGCGGGAACGATATCATTCAGGTTGGGAAGAGAGAGCTTCCGTCGCGCGCCTATGTCGGCGGATTTAATTTCAAGAATACCGATCAACAGAAGCTGATTAAAGAGCTCTCCGGCGGGGAGCGCAACCGGGTCCATCTCGCCAAGCTGTTGAGGAGCGGCGGGAACGTCCTGATGCTCGACGAGCCGAGCAACGATCTCGACGTGGAGACGCTGCGCGCGGTGGAAGAGGCGCTGCTCGATTTTGCCGGCTGCGTCCTCGTCATCAGCCACGACCGCTGGTTCCTCGATCGGATCGCGACCCACATCCTCGCCTTCGAAGGGGACAGCAAGGTGGTCTGGTTCGAGGGAAATTACCAGGAGTATGAGGCCGACCGCCACAAGCGTCTCGGCGCCGAGGCCGACCAGCCCCACCGGATCAAGTACAAGCCGCTGACGCGGTAAGGGCCGATCTGACTGCGAATGACATGAAGCGGGGATTGATGAAGCGGGCCGGGTCTTCTACCGGCCCGCTTTGCTTTCGGAGAGGATTAAGCTGTTTTCCGGCGGCGCGCCGCCTGTTTTCCTTGGCGCGAGAGCGCTTTGTGGGAGACCGCCTGCCGCCCTTCCCGTTTCAGCGCCCGTGTTGTTGCTCGGGAACGCTTCGCGGAGGGCTTTCGTTTCCGGCTGCTGCTCGTTGACTTCTTCGCGGTTTTTTTCTTCGCCGCGGCTTTTCCCTTTTTCGGAACATTCACTCCGGCGCGCCGCGCCTTTGAAAGCCCGATGGCGATCGCCTGCTTGGTCGATCGCGCGCCATGTTTTCCTTTTCGGACATGTTCAATTTCTTCTTTCACAAAGGCGCCCGCCTGCGTGCTCGGTTTCTTCCCTTGGCGTTTTGCCTTGCGGGCTTGTTGAATGGTCTTCTTCTCAGGCATCGTCCTCATCCTTTCATGAAGATGTTTTCCCCCTGCAAAAAGGATAACATGAGCGGCGGCTCCGTTTGAAGGGGGGCGGCCTCGCATGGCGGACCTCGATCCATTCAGGATAGTCTTGTGAAGAATAGGCCGATTCGTTATGATGCAGTTAAGGAGGACACGGACATGCCCGAAATCCCCGATCTGGACGCCATCGTTTCTTATCTTCGGACGCAGATCGTGGAGGCGACGATCACCTCGTTCTCCCTTCCGCGCGCCTGGATGCTTCGCTCCGCCCCGTCCATCACCCCCGAGTCGGTGTTGCCGGGGAAGCAGATCGAGGCGATCGACCGCCGCGGAAAACATGTTCTCTTCAGCCTGAGAGAGGTCTCATTGGTGGTCCATCCGATGCTCGTCGGACGGTTTTATTATGTCGCCCCGGAGGAGAAGCCGCCGCGGGAGATGGTCTTTGAGTTTGTCCTCTCGACCGGCAAAGTCCTCCGTTATGCCGATGAGAAGCAGATGGGACGGCTCTATCTGGTGCCGGGGCGGGACTATTCATCCATTCCAGGATTTCTCGAGCAGGGCCCCGACCCGCTGGCGGCCGATTTTACCTTCGAGCGATTTCTGGAGCAGTTAAAAGGTCGGCGGGGAGAAATGAAGGGATTGCTGACGAATGCCAAAGTGATCTCGGGGATCGGGAATGCCTACGTCGACGAAATCCTTTTTGAAGCGGGGATCTATCCCTTTCGGAAGAAGACCGATCTGTCAGAGGAAGAACTGAAAAAAGTCTACGACGCCATTCCGACGGTGTTGAACCGGGCGAAGAAAGTCGTGGCCGATCGGATGGGCTCCCGGATTGATCTGAAGATCCGCGATTTCCTCTTGGTCCATGGAAAAGGGGGAAAGCCCTGCCCCCGTTGCGAGCAGAAGATTGCGACCGTCGGAACTTGGCAGCGCGCGACAAATTTCTGCCGGCGCTGCCAGCCGGGATTAATGACCGATCCTTCGAAGAAATAGACCCCTTGTGAACGCCGATTCCCTTACGGCGCTTCCTCTCCTACGAAATCACCGTTTCGCACCGTGTTGATGCAGAGGGAGTGGGAGAGGAGATGAGGAGGATCGGCGCCGATGTATTTGATGTCATCGACCAAGGGTCCCCCTGTCGGATTCAACTGCGCGAGATCCCGCACCCGCTTTGCAATTTCATGATCGGCGCAGGCGGTGTCGCCGCTGACGCCGAGCCCGCCGACGATCCGCCCCTCCGCGTTGTAAATCGGCACCCCGCCGCCGAAGCTGATGATCCCTCCCGCGACTTTCCCCTTCCCTCCCCCTTGTCCTTCGGGCGTCGCCAGGAATTGGGGATCAAACGGATTCGATTGGTTCAGGCCATAGAGGGAATGACCCGGCTGGGTTAACAGATAAAGATTCGCGGTGGAGAGAGGAAGGATGTCGTTGCTGAAGGCGTTGGCGGTGAAGGCTTTTGCCTTTGCGATCTGCTGGCTTCCCGGCCAGGTCTGTGTCGGATCGGCGGTGGAGGTGGCAAAGGCGCAGAGCTCGCCATCTCGATTGACCACCGCGCCCCACATCCGTGTTCCGTTAAAAAGTCCTCCGACATTTTTCGTCGGACCGAGCTCGGCGGAAATCCCCGCCCCCGAGGCGGCGTTTTGTAAAAAGCCCTTCAACTGCGCGGCGGTGGGAAGTCCGCCACAAGGTCCCGCCGCTCCCGCCGGGACGGCTAGGATAATCATTGAGAGAATCGCCAATAAAGCGAGCAACGCTTGTCTTCTCCGGTTCATTTTGCTCCTCCTCTGTGATATGCGGTTTAGTTCATCGACACCTTCCTGAATCGACGAAATCTGATTATTGGATTGACTGAATGGAGCCACCGTAGGATATCAAGGGAGCGTGTGAGGAGTCAACGAATCGAAGCGTTACTTGCCTCCGCTTCGTTCCTGTCTTAAAACAGGCGGATCGCTCGGTTCATGCATGGGAATGAATGACGACTAAGAAGAGAGGGGTGTTATCGCCGGAGGCCGTTTTTGCCGTGCCGGGCGGCCATCTTGAGGAAGGCTTTAAAGAGGGTCGCGCTCTGATCATCGGCGTTGAGAAATTCCGGATGCCACTGCACGCCGAGGACGAACGGATAGCCGACCGCCTCGATCCCTTCGATGACCCCATCCGGCGCTTCGGCGTTGACGATGTATCCCGGCGCGACCTGCTTCACCCCCTGGTGATGGGCGCTGTTGACGCGGAGACGGTTTCCTTTGAGGATTTTGGAGAGAAGCGTCCCTTTTTTCACCTCGATCAGGTGGGCCGGCTTCCCGCCGCGCTGGTGCTGCATCGATTTCGGAATTTGCCCTTTGATGTCTTGGTAAAGACTCCCGCCGGCCGCGACATTCAGCATCTGCATCCCGCCGCAGATTCCTAAGATCGGCATCTCCCGCTTCAGGGCGTGTCGAACGAGCTCCCGCTCCAGGGAGAACCGCTTTGGGTCGACCGTCTTGAAGCGAAACCGCCGGCGCTCGCCGTAGACCTTCGGGTCGATGTCGGGCCCGCTTCCGGTCAGAAGAAGTCCGTCGATCCGATCCAAGATCGACCGCGCCGATTTGGAGGGAGACTCCAGCGGCGGGAGGATCACCGGAATTCCGCCGGTCGCCTCGATCGCGTGGACATAACGGTCGCGCAGAAAGCAGGTGGGAATCTTGCCGCCGAACTCGGGCCGGTCGCCGCCGTTGTAGTCGCTGGTGATGCCGATCACTGGTTTCATTTACTTTCGTCGTACCTCCTTCAATGCGTAGAAATCGCCATCCGGATAGAGTATATATCCTTCGACCTCTTTTTTCATCACCGCCACGTTCATCGTATGCCAGAGGCTGACATAGGGAAGATCCTCCGCGACGATCTGTTGAACTTCTCGATAGATCATTTTCCGTTTTTCCGGATCGAGGGTGACCCGTCCCGCTTCGACCAGCCGGTCGAGCCGGGGATTCCGATAGAAAACCCGATTCGCACCGTTGGGCGGGACGCTCTCCGAGTGAAAGAGATTCGAATAAATGTCGGGATCGTCGACGCCGACCCACGAGAGGGTAAAGGTCTGAAAGTTGCCCGATTTGATGTCGCCGTAAAAAGTGCCCCATTCGTAATTTCGGATCGTCACCGCGATGCCGACTTGAGCGAGCTGACGCTGGATCACCTCCACCACCCTTCGGGCCAATTCGTTCTGCGAAGTCTTGTGGATCAAATTGAAGCGGGGCGACGCGCCGGGCGGATCGGGAAAGCCGGCCTCGTCCAACCGTTTCTTGGCTTGATCGGGGTCGTATCGATAGGTTTTGACCGCATCGGTATAGGCCCAGTGGGAGGGAGAGAGGAGTCCGGCGGCCGGGCGGGCGAGCCCCTTGAAGAGATGCTCGGTGATCTCGTCGCGATTGATCGCCAGGGCGATCGCTTCGCGGACCGCTCTGTTCTGGAGGATCGGATCTTTCAGGTTGAACCCGAGATAGGTATAGGTGGTGCCGGGAGCTTGAATGATCTTCAAGCGGGCGTTTTGCCGAAGCCGAGGCAGGGCGTCGGGTGGAAAAGCGTTTTGAAGCAGATCGATGTTCCCCTTTTCCAGCTCCAGGAGCCGCACCGAATCTTCCGGGATGATCCGAAAGAGAAGCCGCCGGATCGCCGGCGGGCCTTCGAAAAAATCGGAGAAGGCGGCCAACTCGACGGCGTCGTCCGGATCATACCGGACGAATTGAAAGGGGCCCGATCCGATCGGATGGGAGGAGAAGGCGGCCGGATCTTTCTCCGCCAGATGCTTCGGGACGATCCCCCGGGTCATCTCGGTGAGGAAGGGAGCATGCGGCTGCTTTAAGATGAAGCGGATCGTCGCGGCATCGGGGGTCTCGATTCCGGAAATCATCTCAAAGTTTTTCCGGTGAGGCGATGCGAACGCCGGATCGAGGATGCTCTCGAAGGTGTAGCGGACATCTTCGGAGGTGAGCGGGTGGCCGTCGTGGAATCGGACGTTTTTCTTCAGATGAAAGGTGTAGACGGTCTCTCCGTCCAGCTCCCATCGCTCCGCCAGGTCCCCGACTTTTCGACCTGTCGGATCGGAGCGGAGGAGACGGCTGAAGAGAAGCTGGCCGATCCGTTCGGAATAGGCATCGGTCGCCAGACGCGGATCGAACTGCGTCGGGGCCGCCTCGATGGCGACGACAAACGGCGGATCGGCGGGGGGTGGGGAGGTGCACCCCGCGAAAAAGAAGAGAAGAAAAAAGAAAAAAGGAGTCATCAAATAGAAAGAGGGGCACGGTTTGCCGTGCCCCTCTTCAATCCGTTTATTGGGATGGCGTTGGACTATGCCGATTTGATTCCCTTCTCCCGCTCGTAGAGGAGGACCGGCTGGCCGGTTCCGTTGATCACCTCTTCGGTAATGACGCACTCCTTCACGTTCTTGAGCGAGGGGAGCTCGTACATCAGCTCGAGCATCACCTCTTCCAAGATCGATCGAAGGCCGCGGGCGCCGGTTTTCTGCGCGAACGATTTCTTCGCGACGGCGGCGAGCGCGCTGTCGGTAAATTTCAATTTCACCTTCTCGAGCGAGAAGAGCTTTTCATACTGCTTCACGAGGGCGCTCTTCGGTTCGGTCAGGATGCGCATCAGGGCGGTCTCTTCCAGATCTTCCAGCGTGGCGGTGACCGGAAGGCGTCCGACGAATTCGGGAATCAATCCAAACTTGATCAGGTCTTCCCCTTGAACCATCATCAAGAGCTCGCCGAGCCGGCGATCGGTCTTCCCCTTGACGTCGGCGCCGAATCCCATCGACTTTTTGTGAATGCGCTGTTCGATCAACTGCTCGAGACCGACGAACGCGCCGCCGCAGATGAAGAGGATGTTGGTGGTGTCGACCTGGATGAATTCCTGATGCGGATGCTTTCTTCCCCCTTGCGGCGGAACATTCGCGACCGTTCCTTCGATCAACTTCAGAAGGGCCTGCTGAACCCCTTCGCCCGAGACGTCGCGGGTAATTGAGGGGGATTCGCTCTTCCGGGAGATCTTGTCGATCTCGTCGATATAGACGATTCCCTTCTCGGCCTTCTCGACGTCATAGTCGGCGGCTTGCAATAGCTTGAGGATGATGTTCTCGACATCTTCGCCGACATAGCCGGCTTCGGTCAGCGTGGTCGCATCGGCGATGGTGAAGGGAACATCGAGGATGCGGGCCATCGTCTGCGCCAGGAGGGTTTTCCCGGTGCC
>SCUR01000102.1 GCA_004297235.1 Candidatus Manganitrophaceae bacterium
AGAAAGATCCCGAACGCCCGGCTGAGGTAAGCCGGGCGGAGCCGCGTGACTAAAGAAGCGCCGAGCGGCGCGGTCAGCGTGCTGGTCACGGCGATCAGGAGAGCCGCCTTCGGCGAGACAAACCCCCATGCGTCGGCGGGAAGGGCGGGATGCCCCCAGCCTTGATAGAGGAAGCCGAGGGTTCCGAAGAGCGCGATGACGACCCCTTGCGCGCTCGATGTGCCGATCGCCGTTTTGATCGGCCGGTCGAGAAGATAGACGAGCAGGGGGACGGTGAGGGTTCCGCCGCCGATCCCGAAAAGGGAAGAGACGGCGCCGATGATCAACCCGCCGATTGAGTAGGCCCGGGCCGGCGAGACCGGTCTGCCGCCGGGCTTCGGCTCAGCGACGATAAGCATCCGGGCGGCGATGAAGAATTCGAATATCCCGAAGAGGCGTCGGAGGGTGATGCCGTGGAGCATCCCGGCCAGCAGCGCGCCGAGCTGCGTGCCGATCACGATGAAGAGCGACATCCCTTTCACCGCGGCCCAATCGACATGGCCGTTTTTATGATGGGTCCAAGCGCTCGCCGAGCCGGTGAAGATAATGGCGGCGAGGCTGGTGCCGACGGCGAGCTGGGTCACGATCTCCGGCGAGACCCCGTGCGACTGGAAAAGAAAAATCAGCGCCGGCACCAGAACGACGCCTCCTCCGATCCCGAGCAGGCCGGCCATCACCCCGGCGACCGCGCCGATCGCTCCGAGGAGGAGCGCCTCGGTCATCGGCGTTTCTCATCTTTCAAATTAGACGAAGCGGCCGAGAGGGCGCAGCGGAAGCCGTTGTCGGGGCCGGAGGCGTCGGGGCGGTTGTAGTTTCGGAAGGTGACTTGCGTAAACATTTCGTCGGCGAAATGCCGGTCGGAGTTGAACGAGCCGCCGCGGACGACCTTCTGCAGCAGGCCGTAATCGGGCGACTTGTATTTATTGCCGGGATAGGGCTGATACCAGCTGTCGGTCCACTCCGATACGTTGCCCGCCATGTCGAGGACGCCGTAGGGGCTTCGGTCTTGCGGCATGGCGCCGACCGGCATCGGGGCGGTGCCGACGTTCATTTTCTTCGGGTCGAATCCCTCTCCCCAAACGTAAGATCGACCGTCGGTCCCGCGGGCCGCCTTTTCCCACTCGGCCTCGGTGGGCAGGCGCTTCCCGACGGCCCGGCAGTAGTTGTCGGCCTCAAACCAGTTGACGTCGGTGACCGGAAAGGTTTCCGTCCGGCCCGGAATCTTCAGCTTGGGATCGACTTTTTTATAATCGCCGTACGTTACTTCGGTCCGGTCGATATAAAATTCGGGAAGAAGAACCTCATGCTTCGGCTTGGCATCTTCCTGGCCCCAAGGGGTGTCGGGGGGGAGCTTGTCGATTCCCATCCAGAACGGTCCGGCGGGGATCCGGACCATCCCGGCCGGGGCCTCTTTTTCCGGCTTGGCCGAAAGCGCGGGCGGAAGGGAAAAGAGCAGGCCGGTTAAAAGGAAAATCCCTATTCGGATCGATTGTCGGAATTTCATGGGCCGATTGTAGGGTGCAAACACAATGGTGTCAAGTCGCCGCCGCGCGTTTATCCGACGAAAGGAGATGGCCCGGAAGGAGAATAGATCCTTCCTTTATGAAAGAGATAAAATGCAGTAGATCGCTTCTCAGAAGGAGGCCGATCCGTCGCTATCTTTACAAGTTGAGGATGAGGCCGTATAATCTTGCCGAAGCCAACGTGGAGAAGACGATGAAAAACAAGGCGCTTCCAACCTATGATGATCCGGTCGTTCAGAAAATGGTCGAGGAATTCTTTGACGGAAACGAGGCGGCCCGGGTCTATGCCGAGGAGTGCGGAAGACAGGGATGGCCGTTGATCATCGACCATATCACGATCCGCTGCATGAACGTCGATCGCCGCGCCGCGCCCTTCTTGAAAAGAGGATATCGGTTCGAAGGGGAGGTGGTCGAGTATCCCGATCAGGGGTGGTGGGCGAAGGTCTACCGTCGGCCCGACTATCCGGCCCTCTTCGTCGATCAGGCCTATGACGACGAGCGGGGAAAAAAGAGCATCATCCCGGCCTGGGTGGCGCGATTCGGCGATCAGGTGCTCCATCACGTCGCGGTACGCGTCCAAGATATCGATCAGGCGATCGCAGCGCTCCAAAAGCGGGGGGTGGAATTCTCCGGTACGGTGGTCGGCAACAAAGGGACGCGCTTGCGGCAGATTTTCACGGCGTCGGAGGTTCGGGATGGGGAGGCCTTCAGTGTTCTGGAGCTGGCGGAGCGGAACGGCTACGAGGGCTTCTATCCGGAGCAGGCCGACAGCCTGATGCAATCCTCCACCAAGACGCGATCGAAATAGCCACGGAGGGCGATATGATGATCAAGCGGTTGCTCCATACCCGGTTGCGTGTTTCGGATCTGAATCAGGCGATTCATTTTTTCACCGATATCCTGAACCTCAAAGTGACCGAGCGCCACGAGTCTCCGCGCGGCTCCAAACTCGCATTTCTTTCGGTGCCGGGAGGCCAGGAGGAGATCGAGCTCTGCGAGTACAAAGCGAGCGGCCCGGTACAGGTTCAGGAAGATCTGATCCATCTCGCCTTCGAGGTCAGCCATCTCGATTCGACCCTCGTTTACCTGAAGACAAAAGGGGTCCTCATCACCGACGGGCCGACCGTCTCCTCCAGCGGAAGCCGATTCGCCTTCATCGAAGCCCCCGACAAATACGAAATCGAGCTGATCGAACGAGCAAGATAGTGTCGATTTCGGATTGCGGGATTTCGGATTAAAAGAGAGAAGCTTTATTCTTGCGTTTTTAGTCCTTCACTCCGCAATCCGAAATGGCCTAGGAGAAGGAGCGGCCACTTGTCCGCATTCCGCAATCGACTACTCCAGCCTCAGTATCAAATCCTTCGGCAAGAATGAGAGAAGCGACTGCGTCGCCCCTTCGAGGTAACTCTTATCTTTGGATTCCAGGGTGAGGATCACCTTGTAGTCGGGGTGATGGAGGATGGGATACGATCCGAGGAGAAGGTACGGATAGATCCGGAGGACTTTGTTCAGGTCCTCGGCGATGACGGCCTCGTCGCCGGTGAGGAAGATTCTTCGGAGGTGAAAAGGGGTCTCTCGGAACCGCTCTTTGATCGCCTCGAATTTCCGGATCAGCAGGTCCGGGATCCCCGGAAAGATGTGGATGTTTTCGAAACGAAGCACCGGGATGCGAAGCCCTTCCGCATAAAGGAGCTCGATCCCCTCGGGGACATCGGCCAGCTTCGCTTGGGCCGGATTGAGCGTTCCCTCATACACCGTTCTG
>SCUR01000103.1 GCA_004297235.1 Candidatus Manganitrophaceae bacterium
CCGGCCGATTATGCCGAGCAGGTCGATCGGCTCCGCGAGAGCGGGACCGCCTCGGTCGGACAAAAAGATGCCTGGGAGAAACTCGCCGAGCGCTATGCGGCGGAGGTCGGGCCGCGCCGGGAGCAGGCGGTCCGTCGCGCCGCCGCCCTGCGGCTGAAGGCGCTGGCGAAAGCGCTTGCGATCGATCCGGCCCTGTACCTGGAAACGCCGCCGCAAGATCTGAAGACCCTCCTCGATTGGATCGATGCCTTCCCCGAATCGGAGCAGGGGCCGGTCTGGCTGAAGGCGCTCGAAGCGGGCTATCAAGCGCAGCTCTTGAACAAGCTGGCGGCCAACGTGTATCCATCAGAGAGCGCGCAAAGCGCGCAGGAGGGGGAGGCTCCGGCAGCTTCATTGCTGGAGGGGGCGACGCAAGCCCCTATGATAAATCCCCAGCGAGCAACTGCGAGCGTTGAAGGGGAGGCTCATCCAGCCTGGCTGGATGAGGGGGCGACGCAAGCCCCTATAATAGTCCGGCCGCAAGCGCAAGCTGTTTTTTGCATCGACGTTCGCTCGGAGCCGTTCCGGCGGCATCTGGAGGCGGTCGGCGATTATGAAACGTTCGGCTTCGCCGGCTTCTTCACCGTCTTCATCCGCTACCAAGGGCTCGGCGATCATCACGAGACCGATCAGTATCCGGTGATCATGAAGGCGAAGAACCTGGTGCGCGAGCTCCCCCGCCCCTACCAGGGACGGCTCCTCTCCCGGCACCTCTCGGGGACGCAGCTGCTTCACATGGGACATGAGCTGCTCTACTCACTGAAGGAGAATGTGATCACCCCGTATGTGATGGTCGAGTCGGTCGGCTGGTTCTACGCGCTTCCGCTGATCGGAAAGACAGTCTTCACCCATGCGTATCGGAATCTGACCGCGCGCCTGCGGCGCCTCTTCGCGCCGCCGGTCGCCACCTCGCTCACCATCGACAAGCTCACCAAACAGGAGGTCGAGGAGATGCTCGCTTCCGAGCAGCGGTCGATCATCCGGCGGGCGCTGCAGCAGCAGTTCGCCGACCGGAACCTGAACCTCTCGCTGGAGCGGCTGGAGTTCTTGCGCCGGCGGGCGATGGACGACATCGAGCCGGGGCAGTCCTCCAAGGGATCTTCCGCCAACGCCCTCTCCTCCCAGGAGGAGGCCGCGTTTATCGAAGATCTCCGCGCCCGCTATCAGATCAACCGGCGCTGGTCGTTCGCGCGGATGGAGCGGATCACCCGGACCGGCTTCACCCTTCAAGAGCAGCTCTTCACCGTGGAGACGGCGCTCCGGATGATGGGACTGGTTAGAAACTTCGCCCGGTTGGTCCTCTTCTGCGGGCACGGCAGCGCCTCGGAGAACAATCCGTTCGAGGCGGCGCTCGACTGCGGCGCCTGCGGCGGCAACTCCGGCAAGCCGAACGCGCGGGTCTTGGCGGCGATGGCGAATAAGCCGCTGGTCCGGGAGGGGCTGGCGAAGAACGGCATCGTGATTCCGGCCGACACCTACTTCATCGCGGGCGAGCACAACACCACCACCGACGTGGTGACCCTTTTCGATCTGGAGGACCTTCCCCAGACCCACCGGATGGACCTGCATCGGCTGATGGACGACTTGGAAGAGGCCGGCCTTCAGACCAGCCGGGAGCGCTGCGCGCACTTTCCCGAGATCGAATTGCTCCCGACCCCGTTAAAAGCGGCGCGGGAGGTACAGTTGCGGAGCGGCGACTGGAGCCAGGTCCGGCCGGAGTGGGGGCTGTCGGGGAACGCGGCGTTCATCATCGCACGACGGGAGCTGACCCGGCGGGTTGATTTGCAAGGGCGGGTTTTCTTACAATCGTACGATCCCAAGGAAGATCCGACCGGCAAACTGCTGGAGATCTTGATGACCGGTCCGCAGGTGGTCGGCCAGTGGATCAACATGGAGCACTATTTCTCCACGGTCGACAACGAGGTCTACGGCAGCGGAAGCAAGATCTACCACAACGTCGTCGGCCGATTCGGGATTATGTCGGGGCCGCAGAGCGATTTGCGGGTGGGGCTCGCCGCGCAGACGGTGCTGAAGGGGGAGCGGCCGTATCATGAGCCGATGCGGATGCTGAGCGTGATCGAAGCCTCGCGGGAGCGGATCGGCCAGATCATCCGCCGCCATAAAATCCTCCAGCATTATTACGACAACGAATGGGTCCGCCTGGTCGTGCTTGACCCGGAGGAGAAAACCTTCTATGTTTATGTTCCGAAGCAAGGGTGGGTCCCCGTTCAGGAACGGAAGACCGACCTCGATCAAAAAAACGCTTCAGTGGCCTCTTAAAGTGAAGGAGCAGTGCGTATGAACAGCCTTACCCTTCATCCGATGAAGGAAATCCGAATCGTCATTCAGGGCGAGCATGTCAAATTCGTGACCGATCTCCTCGACAGCGTCAAAGCGACCGGCTACACGATCATCCACAATATTTCCGGAAAAGGGAATCACGGCTTTCATACCGCGCATCCGATGTTTAACGAGATGGACAGCTTGGTGATGCTGATGACGGTCGTTCCGCCCGAGAAGGTCAACCCGGTCTTGGCCGGCCTGAAGCCGCTCTTCGATCGGTATACCGGGGTGATGTTCGTCTCGGATGTCTCGGTCAGCCGCGTGGATCACTTCTCCACCCCGTCCAGCGACCGCTGACGGAATCCGCCGACAGAAAACACCCGCCTTGTCATCCTGAGCGAAGCGAAAGGTCTTTTTCTTTTGGGTAGGGGCGCCATTCATGGCGCCCTCCGGTTTGACGTGATGAATCACGCCCCTACAGAAACCAGATTCGAATCGAATGGGGCGTTGCCCCAAACCCCACCGGCAAGGATGAATGTAGCGGGGCTGCTCGCCCCGCCCCCCGCCACGGGGGTTGGCAAGCAACCCCCGTGGCGGGGCTTGGGGCAACGCCCCATTCCAATGGAATTTGATTTAAGAGGAAAGACCTGGAACGGACCTGAAAAACTTAATTCCCCGCGACGGTCATGCGGGTGATCTTGAGGGTGGGGGCGGCGGTTTTGCGCCAGGGGTCGAGATCGTTTCCGACCATCTCGATCTGCTGAAACATCTCTTTGAGATTGCCGGCGATCGTGATCTCTTCCACCGGGTACGCCAGCTCCCCGTTTTCAATCCAGAGGCCGACCGCGCCGCGCGAATAATCCCCCGTCACCGAGTTCACGCCGAATCCGATCAGCTCCGTCACGTAGAGACCCGACTTCACCGAGCGGATAATCTCCTGCGGCGTATACTTTCCCGGCTTCATATGGAAGTTGCTCGTTCCGACCGACGGAGGATCGCTGATACCGCGCACCGCGTTTCCGGTGGAAGGGAGATTGAGTTTTTTGCCCGAGTAGGTGTCGAGCAGATAGGTCTTCAGAACGCCGTTCTCGACGACGGTCTTTTTGTAGGAAGGAAGCCCCTCGCCGTCGAACGGACGGGAGCCGAGCCCCGAGCGCAGCGTCGGATCGTCGTAGACCGTCAGCGCGTTCGAGGCGATTTGGGTTCCGAGCTTGTCGATGAGGAACGACGCCCCCTTGTAGATCGAATATCCGGAAATGGCGGAAGCGAGATGCCCCAAAAGCGACGCCGCGTTCTCCGGGTCGAAGATCACCGGCACCTGCTGGGTCGATACTTTTCTCGCCCCCAATCGCCGCAGCGTCCGCATCGCCGCTTTTTTTCCGATCGCCTCCGGCGACTCCATGTCTTTCAGCTTCCGCCGGGACGAATACCAGTAGTCCCGCTGCATCTGGCCGTCCTGCGTCGCGATCGGCATCGCCGAAAGCGACGCGCCGGTCGTTTCATAATGCCCGTGGAATCCGTTGCTCGACGCGAAGAGGACAAAGGTATGATAATGGCCGAAGTCGGCCCCTTCCGAATTCGTCAGCCGCGGATCGCTCTCCAGCGCCGCCTGCTCCGCCCGGCGAGCGAGGTCGATCTTCTTCTCGATCGGAAGTTTCTCGACCTCGGTGTCGACCAGATCGAGCTCGGGGAAGTGTTTGGCCAAGAGCTCCGGCGGCGGGAGGCCGGCGAACGGATCTTCCGCGGCGATCTGGGCCAGGGTGCAGGTGTCTTCCACCAGGCGGTCGAGCGAGGCGGGGCTGAGATCCGAGGTGGAGGTGATCGCCGACCGCTTTCCGAAAAAGACCCTCAGGCCGAGACTCTTCCCCCGCGCATTGCTGATCTTTTCCACCTCTTTGAGGCGAACCTGCGCGGAAAAAGAATCCCCTTCCACCACGATGAGGTCTCCGCCGGTCGCTCCCTTTTTCTCCGCGCGTTTCAGTAACTCTTCGGCCCGATTGATATCGAATTGCATTTTTTCTCCACATTACGTGAGGCGTTAGGTGCCGTGAGGCGACAAAGAAGGGGACGTGAGGCGTGAGGGGTAAGAGCTTTAAAGCTTTTGACTTTACCCCTCACGCTTCACGCCTCACGCCTCACGTTACTTTTAACTTTTAGTTCCCCCGACCGTGAGCTCCGAGACTTTAATGGTCGGCATGCCGACGCCGACCGGGACGCTCTGGCCGTCTTTTCCGCAGGTGCCGATTCCGGAATCGAGCGACATGTCGTTTCCGACCATCGTTACCTTGGTGAGGACATCAGGTCCGTTGCCGATCAGGGTGGCCCCCTTCACCGGGCTTCCGATCTTTCCATTTTCGATCAGGTACGCTTCGCTCGCGGAGAAAACGAATTTCCCGCTGGTGATGTCGACCTGCCCTCCGCCGAAGGAGACGGCATAGAGGCCTTTGCGGACCGACCGGATAATCTCCTCGGGGCTCGATTCCCCCGCCAGCATGTAGGTGTTGGTCATCCGTGGCATCGGGCTGTGCGCGTAGCTCTCGCGCCGGCCGTTCCCGGTGAGCGGCATCTTCATCAAGGTGGCGTTCAGACGGTCTTGCAAGTAGCCTTTTAGAATTCCTTTTTCGATCAGGACGGTCCGGCCGGTCGGGGTCCCCTCGTCATCGACATTCAGCGAGCCGCGCCGCCACGGCAAGGTGCCGTCGTCGACGACGGTGCAGAGCTCGGAGGCGACCCGCTGTCCGATCTTCCCGCTGAAGGCCGAGGTCCCCTTCCGGTTGAAATCGGCTTCCAGGCCGTGACCGATCGCTTCGTGCAGAAGGATGCCGGGCCAACCTGGACCGAGAACGACCTCCATCACCCCCGCCGGGGTATCGATGGCGCTGAGGTTCATGATCGCCTGGCGCGCCGCTTCCATTGCATACTCCTCGAATCGCCGTTCATCGAGGAAATAGCTGTACTCGCGCCGGCCGCCGCCGCCGAAGGTGCCGACCTGGCGATTCCCCTGCTCTTCGGCGATGCAAGAGACGTTCAGACGCATCAACGGCAGAACGTCGCCGGTAACCACCCCTTGAGAGTTCGCAATCAAGACAATTTTCTGCTCGCTGCTGAAAGAGGCCATCACCTTTTTGATCCGCGGATCGTATTGCCGGGCGATCCGATCGATCTCCTCCAACAACTTGATCTTCTGTTCGACCGGAATCTCGATCGGAGGGGTCGAAACCGGATAGAGATTGCGCGAGGGGGCGGTCACCTGGACCGGCACCGATCCCTTCGAGCCCCCCTCTTCTGCGATGTACCGGGCGGTCTTCGCGGCGACCAGGAGCTGATCGGTCGTAATGTCGTCGGAATAGGCGTAGCCGGTTTTTTCTTGAGCGATGGCGCGAACGCCGACCCCCTGCGAAATATTCTTGGAGACCTTCTTCACGATCCCCTCTTCGAGGCTGATCGATTCGCTCGTCTGATACTCGAAGTAGAGGTCGGCGTAATCGATCCGCTTTCCTAAGACCCCACCGATCGCCGACTCCAGAGAGGAGGTCGAGAGACCGTACTTTTGAAGAAAAAATTGTTCCGGTCGTTCGATTGCTTTTGTCATTCGCTTCTTCCTTTCAGGGCGCGCAAATTTAATTTCTGCTTAATTTTACAGGAGTTCTACACCGTCTTTCAAGTCCGCTTTTCACTCAACCGATGAAGCCGCCGCTGCTTTCTTTCAAGCGCTTCCTCATGTCTCTTTCGCTCTTCTTCGTTCGATAAAATCAATTTCGGAACCGGCACCGGCTTGCCGTTAAAATCGATGGCGACGTACGTCAAAATCGCGCTGCTGGTATGGACCCGCTCGCCGGTTAAGCCGTTTTCCGAGTAGACCTCCACGCCGACCTCCATCGAGCTCTTCCCCCCATAGTTCATCCGGGCCTTTAAGATGACCAAAAATCCAAGCTTCACCGGAACGTGGAAATCCAGTCCTTCCATCGACGCGGTGACGATCGGCTTGCGACTGTGCCGGTTCGCGACGATCGCGCCGACCATGTCGATCCAATGCATCAGCGTTCCCCCGAGAAGATTCCCGAGCATGTTCGTGTCATTCGGCAAGACGATCTGGACCATCTCCGTCGCCGACTCCGCCACCGTCTTCCCCTCTTCCGCCATTCGCGCCTCCAGTCAAGTTTAGGAGCTCTTATCTCGTCATTCCCGCGCAAGCGGGAATCCAGGTCCTTTATTCAAAGATTCTGGATTCCCGATTAAACATCGAGTGGCCGCCTTGTTTGCTCGGCCGTTGGGAATGACGGCTTAATGCACAATCGTAATGACGCTCCGGGTTTTTGCTACGACATGGTCGCGCCGCCGCAGATGTTGAGCGCCTGGCCGGTCATCGCCTGCGACGCGTCCGAAGCGAGATAGACCGCCAGCTCCGCCACCTCGGAATCTTCGGTGAAGCGCTTCATCGGCACGGCCGCAACCGCCTGACGGCGAACCTCCTCCTCCGTGAGACCCGCCGCGTCGGCCCACTCCCGCAAACCGAGACGGGCCATCTCCGTCTCAACCCATCCGGGACAGAGGGCGTTGACGGTGATGCCGCGGGAGACCACTTCGAGCGCCAGCGCGCGGGTGAATCCGATGATCCCATGTTTCGCGGCGCAGTACGCCGTGTAGCCCGAAACGCCGAATCTCCCGAGCACCGAGGAGAGGTTGATGATCCGCCCGTGCGACTGATCTCTCATCTCTTTGAGGACCCGCTTCGTCACGTAATAGGTTCCGGTCAGATTGGTTTGAAGGATCCTCATCCAGCGTTCGTCCCCCTCCTTGTCGATGGGGTTCTGGCCGGAGGCGCCGGCGTTATTGACCAGAATCGTGATGGGACCGAACTGTTGAACCGCCTGCGCAACGAATCGATCGACCGATTCTTTACGGGTGATGTCCAACTCCAGTCCGAGGATCGGCCAACCCTCTTTCGCAAGCCCCTCCGCAAAGGCTTTATAGTGATTTGGATCACGGGAGCCGATCACGACGCGGGCCCCCTCTTTCAAAAAAGTCCGGCTCAAGGCCGCCCCGATGCCGGTCCCCCCTCCCGTGATGATGGTGACTTTATCTTTAAGGCGCATCAGATTCCCCCTCGGCTCACGTTTTTAGTAGCCTAAATGGTGCAGCGATATACGAAATCGGTTAGCACTTTTCGGTCTGATCTCCCCTCATCAAAATTCATTTTTCTATGTCGCTGACTTTAAAAGAGAAATAGACCTGACTCAGAGATTGGACACGGCACAGTGATTGCAAAATTCTTTGGACGTTCCTAAACCCACCCAATATGGAGGAGTACGAATGAAAAAATTGATCATGTTCTTTGTTGCTGCAATGGTTGCCTTCAGTTTCGCTACCACCACCTTCGCCAGCGGAGATCACAAAATGATGGGCGAGGTGACAAAGGTCGAAGGAGACATGGTCACCATTAAAGATGACAAGGGGAAAGAACACAAAGTTCATACCGATAAGACCACCAAGATGTCGGGCGACGTGAAACAGGGAGCCAAAGTTGAAGTCGAGATGACCGACAAGGGACACGCCACCGCGATTTCGGCAAAGAAGTAGTCTGAGCACGCTCTGAGTTTCTCTCCGACACCTCTCCATCTTAACCCGGTGGAGAGGTGTTCTTTTCTAAATAATCCAAAAGGCCGTTGAGCGAGGAGAGGCGCGGCACATTCCGCTCTTCCGCATAACGGCCCGACCGATCGACCAAAAAGACCCGCATTCCGATTTCGCGGGCCCCCTCGATGTCATGGTGGGGGCTGTCTCCCACATAGACCGACTCTTCCGGGGATAGCGCCGCTTTCTTCAAGGCGCGCTTGAAGATTTCCGGAGACGGTTTGGCCACCCCTTCCTCGCTTGAAAAGGTCACGCTCTGGAAGTAGTCACGGATTTCGAGCGACCGGCAAACCTCGTCGATTCGCGAATCAAAGTTTGAAACGATCCCGAGATGATACCCTTTCCGATGCAGCCGACCGAGAAGATCTTTCGTTTCAGGAAAGAGAGACCATCCCTCCGGCCCCATAAAAAAATGAAAGAGCTCTTCGAAAAGGGCGTCGAACCTCGGAAAACGAATGTCATCGAAAACGGCGCGAACGAGATGATACCACCATTCTTTCTCCAGCCTTTTCAGCTCGGCGCCCCGTTTCCCCGGAAAGGCGAGCGGCGGACTTTGCTTAAACACCTCTTTGAATCGCTGATTCAACAGCTCCGGGTCGACATCGATGCCATACTTCTTTGCAAACCGGCTGTATTGAGCGCCGACACTCTCCTTGACCTTAAATAACGTGTCCCCCGCATCAAAGAAAACCCCTTTTATCTGAACCGGCATGGATCTCCATTTCTCCAATGAGGATGGAGCTTACCGTTCTTTTCCCGATCCCCGTTTGATTTCCAGCCCTTTCACCAACCCGTAGAGACAGCGATGGGTCGGAACCGGAATGCTCCTCCGTTCTCCGCGCCGAACCAGGTCGCCGTTGAGATGCTCGATCTCGGTCGGCTTCCCGCTTTTGAAATCTTCATACATCGAGGTGTGATAGTCGCGGAACTGATTCGAGCCGGTAATGGTCTCATCGATGATATTCGCCTTGAGCTCGATCCCTTCGGCCGCTGCCACGGCGATCACCTCCGAGATCCCCTGGCGAACGATTTCCAGCAGCGGGGCCGAATCGAGAATCAGCGAGATCGGATGGTCGAGGATGACCGAGAGGGGGTTAAACGTCGCATTCCAGCAAAGCTTCTCCCATTTGGCTTTCATGATCTGGCCGGTCAGATAACAGGTGATCCCGGCACTCGCAAGAAGTTGATGAATGTGCCCCGCGCGATCGCTCTTCTCTCCGGAAAGTTCTCCGAGGGAGATCATTCCCCGCTTGTAATGTTCGATCACTCCCGGTTCCGATAATCGTGAAGTGATATAGGCGACCCCGGCGACGAGACAATCTTTCTTGAAGAAGGAAAGAATACGCTCTTCGGAGTCGACCCCGTTCTGAAGCGTCAGCAGCGTGGCTCCCCGCTCCACCAGGGGGGCGATCTCATCCAACACGGAAAGAAGGTCGTAAGCTTTCACCGCCAGGATGATCAGGTCGACCGAATCGATTTCAGAGGCGCGTTGAATCAGCGGCGGGCGGACCGTAAAATCCCCATTCACGCTTTTGATCTGAAGCCCGCGTTCCGAAACGGCTGCGTAGGTCTTGGGCCGGACCAGAAAGGTCACGTCGTTTCCCGAGCGGGAAAGGAGGGCGCCGAAGTAGCCGCCGACCGCGCCCGCGCCGACCATCAGAATTTTCTTATACGGACGTGGATCTACTGTCGACATTCCATTTTCAACTTTTCAGAGGCCGTTCCAAAGACAACCCCGGCCGCTGAGACGGAGCGGAACGAAGGATCGTTTTGATCATCGACCCTGGGGATCTCCATAGAATCACTCATCTTCACCCCTTCAATATAAAAATGGCCGGAAGGGTTTCCCTTCCGGCCGGGACGTCGATCGCTTACCCGTTCTTGACCGTTTCGAGGGCCTTCAAGATATCATTGTTATCTCTGGCCGTTAAAATCTCCTGAACTTTCTTGTACCGGACCTTTCCGTTCTTATCGACGATGACGGTGGCCCGCTTTCCGATGTTGGCGTCTTCCAGATAGAGCCCGTAATTCTTTACGGCTTCGCGCTTCATATCGGAGAGGAGACGATGTTTCAGTCCGAGCGCATCGGCCCACGCCTTGTGCGACCAGGTGGAGTCGATGCTGATGCCGAACACTTCGGTCTCTTTGTCCTGGAATTTGGGAAGATCGTTCGTGAAGCATTTATTTTCATTCGTGCAGATCGGACTCCAGTCGAGCGGATAAAACGCAAGGACGACATTCTTCTTCCCGCGGAAATCGCTGAGCTTGATCTCCTTTTGATCCTGGTCTTTCAAAACAAAATCGGGGGCCTCGTCCCCGATCTCGATCTCTTTCGCCATGCGATTCCTCCTCTTTACCCAAACGCGTGATGATTGAACAGACGTCCCTCTTTAACACGGCGATCGGAAGGGTGTCAATCGGTCTATCGCGGAATGCGCGTGCAGGCAGATTCCACAACGGGATGCCCCCTTCCCGGAATTTTCCGGAAGAGAAGGGTCTATCCGCGGCAGCACTCCTCGGCTTGCTTGACATCTTCGGGGCTCCCGATGATGAGGGGAACCTTTTGATGGAGTTTTTCCGGTTTGATGTCGAGGATCGGATGATTTCCCGTCGTCGCTTTTCCTTGCGCCTGCTCCATGACAAAAGCGAGCGGGGCCGCCTCATAAAGCAGACGAAGCTTGCCTTGCGGGTGCTTGCTGTCGCCGGGATAGAGGAAGATCCCCCCCTTGAGAAGGTTCCGGTGAAAATCGGCCACGAGGGAGCCGACATACCGCGCGGTCGCTCCCGATTTCTTCACCCCTTCGATATACCGTTTGATCCCGTCGCCCCAGAGGTGGGAATTCCCCTCATTGATGCTGAAGATGTTTCCTTTGGACGGAATCCGGAGATTTTCGTGGGAGAGGAGAAACTCCCCGATGCTCGGATCGAGGGTGAATCCGTGAACGCCGAACCCGGTGCTGTAGACCATCATGGTCGATGAGCCGTAGATGATATATCCGGCGCCGACCTGGTCGCGCCCCGGCTGAAGAAAATCTTCCATGGTGGCTTGAGCGCCGGCGCTCTTTCTCCGATGGATGGAGAAAATCGACCCGATGCTGATGTTCACATCGATATTCGACGATCCGTCCAGCGGATCGACCAGGAGAACATATTTCCCCTTGGGATAAGGATCGGGGACTTGATAGATCCCTTCCAGCTCCTCGGAGGCGATGCCGATGAGATGGCCGGTATGGCAGAGCATCTTAATGAAGGTTTCATTCGCGAAGTCGTCCAGTTTCTGGACCCGCTCGCCGTGGATATTTTGTCTTCCTTTGTAGCCGAGAATATCGATGAGGCCCGCCTTGTTCACTTCGCGGGAGATGATCTTGGCCGCGGTGGCGATCTCCGCAAGAAGCCCGGTGAAATCGCCGGTTGCCATCGGGTAATGCTTTCGTTGCTGCTCAATCAGAAATCGGGTGAGAGTGGTCCCCAACTCCATCGCGCGCTCCTCTCTTGAGTGGAAATCGTTTACTTGATCATGCGTGCACCCAGACGATCCATTTGGGTATTCCGAATCTCTGCAACCACCTGATGCCCTTGAAAGGCTTTCTCCATCGCTTTTCCGATCTTCTCGGCCTTTTTGGGATCGTCGGAGACCGCGAAGATCGAAGCGCCGGCGCCGGAAATCGAACAGCCGAGCGCCCCCGCGGAAAGCGCCGCCTTTTTTACATCTTCAAATCCTTTGATGAGCGGCGCGCGGGCCGCCTCGGCGACGCGGTCCTGAATCGACCGGCCGAACCGGGTCACATCTTTCTTGGCCACGGCCCAGGCCATCATCGAAGCATAGGCCATATTCGAAATAAAATGCTCCATCGGAATCATTCCCGGAAGAACCCGTCGAGACTCTTTCGTGAGAAGAGGGAAATCGGGGATCGCGACGATGACGATGGCTTTTTCAAGCCGTCCGAGCGAGACCACCTCTTTTGTAAAGGGGTTGTTCCAGGTGACGCCTCCCATCATCGACGGGCCGATGTTATCCAGGAAAAAGCCGCGGCTCACCTGCGATTCGGCCACGGCCGCCAACGGAACCAGCTCCGCCTTGGATAATTTTTCGCCGAAGAGAAGATTCACGGCATAGGCCGCCGCGACGGCGCTGGCCGCGCTGCTTCCGAGCCCGGTTCCGGGGACCCCCTTGTGAAGGGTGAGGCTGATCCCCTCTCGGCATCCAAGGTGATCGAGCACCGTTTGAGCGGAGATCCCCGCGGTGTTCTCATCGGCCTTGTAGGATAATCTCCCCCGGTCTCCTGTAATTTCGATGATGGAAACGCCCGGCTCCGACCGGCGTGTCGCCAGGACCGTATCCCCCATTCCCGCCAGGGCCATTCCCAATACATCAAATCCGGGGCCGATATTCCCGACGGACGCGGGGGCAAACACACGAACCGACTTCATGTGGATCTCCTCTCGATGGAAAATGGGGCGTCGCCCCGCAGTTCAATATTGATTGACGGCGTTGATCAGCTGGCGCAGACGGCCGAAATCTCTTCGATTAAAGTTAAAAACGATGCGGGGTAGTGAAAGCAGCTTCGGCTCGTTCGCTTCATCGGCGAGCGCCTTGGTCTCGTTGAATTTTCCGTTGACCAGGATATCCGAGAAGGAATCATTGAGATGATCCAGCATCTTTGGATCGACCGGTTTATTCAGCCGGACCACCAACTGATCGCGAACGAAACGGAGAGAATGATAATTATTGTAGAAGTTCACGATCTCCTGCACGGCGACATCGATCTGATCGGTGACTTTAAAGAGGTTGAGATCTTCTTCGGAAATCAGCCCGCGGGTGAGAAGCTCATCTTCGACATAGGCGCGCCACGCCTTCCAGTAGGTTCCTCCGGGGGAGTCGATGAAGACGACCGGCAGCGGGTTGGTCTTTCCCGTCTGCAGAAGGGTCAGCGATTCGAACCCTTCGTCATGCGTTCCAAATCCTCCGGGGAAAAGAGCGATCGCACTCGCCTCTTTAATAAAAAAGAGCTTCCGAGTGAAGAAATATTTGAAGGTCATCAGCTTCGGATCATTTTCGATGAACTCGTTGGCCGCTTGCTCAAACGGAAGCAAAATATTCAACCCGAAGCTGTTGCCTCGGCCGGCGCCTCCCTGAACCGCCCGCATGATCCCCTCTCCGGCGCCGGTGATGACCATGAAACCGGCCGCCGCGATCTTTCGAGAAAACTCCTCGGCATGCGCGTAGATCGGTTCGGTCGAACGGGTTCGGGCGGAGCCGAATACGCTGATTTTTCGCCGATCCTTGTAGGGAGCATAGAGCTTGAAGGCATAGCGCATCTCCTTCAAAGCGGTATGGATAATTTTAAGATCGCCGCGGGTCGCATGATTTTTAGAAAGGGTGAGGGCGGTAATAATAATCTCCCGCACCAGATCCTCATTTTCCGAGGGATCCGAGACGAGGTGAATCAACTCGGTAATTCGTTCTTGAAGGTCTTTCGCTTCCATATCTATAATTCTTCCAAATTAAAGGATTTATCGGCTTCCGAGGGAAGGAAACCGCATTGATATTATTTCCCAATATGAACCTGCTGTCAATATAAATTCCCCCCGGCGGCGGCATTCCGCGCGCAAAAACGCATTCCGCCGCTTCCATTGACTCGCGCCGCCTCCTTTCCTTACTATGAATTTTATGGAGAAGATAGAACGCCAAAAACAGCTCGATCGTCTTCACGAGGAGATCCGCACCACCGAGCATTGCCCTCTCTGTCCCGATCGAACAAATGCCGTCCCGGGAGAAGGGCCGATCGATGCTCGCCTTTTTATGATTGGAGAAGCGCCGGGAGCGGAGGAAGACAAGGCCGGGCGGCCTTTTGTCGGAAGAGCGGGGATGTTACTGAACAAAGCGCTTGCCGAAGCCGGCTTCGATCGGGAGAAAATTTTTATTACCAACGCCGTCAAATGCCGTCCCCCGCAAAATCGCAAACCGAAAGCGAGCGAAGTGCTCGCCTGCAAACCGTTTCTCGACCGCCAGCTCGAGCTGGTCCAACCCGAGTGGATCTGTACCCTGGGAACCGTCTCAACCCATCTTTTCTTGGAAGGGGCTCTGACAAAAATTCATGGAAAGGATTATCTCGTCGACTATAACGGAAGAAAATACCGGGTCTTTCCGACATTTCATCCCGCTGCGGTTTTTAGAGTTCCGGCATTGAAAGAGGAACTTCGGAAGGACTTCAAAAAATTAAGGGAACGGATTGCCTAGACCCGTCCCTCTTTTTGATCGAGTGCCGTTTGGATCGCCGATTCCAACTCGGCCAGGCGAAAAGGCTTGTTCAAAAAGTAGTCGACCCTCTTCGCTTCAATATCGCTCGCCGCGTCGATATAGGAGGCGCTGGTCAAGATGACCGGGAGCTCCTTGGAAAGCGCTTTTATTTTATCCGCCACCTCCAGACCGGTCATATGGGGCATCACATAATCGACCAAAACAACCTGGACATCCTCTTCCTGGCAAAGGGCCAAACCTTTGATTCCCTCCACCGCCAAAAGGGGGGTATACCCCATACAGGTTAAGGCCTCTCCCATGAAATCGAGTGTCGATTCATGATCGTCAATGACGAGAATTTTCCCCTTTGAAAGCGACCTGGGGTTTGTATGGACTACTTCACATGGGCTGCTCATGGATCTCTCCTCCTTGCAGAGATCAGGAGCATAAAGTATGCCTGTGAACGGAATGGGGAAAGACTTCCTATATGATTGATTTCTAAGCCTTAGGAAAATAAAGACGGCTCCGCCATTGACTTATTTCGCCAATTCACGCCATAAGATATGTAAGCGATTACCCAGCGAAGAGACCGGCGGTCCGGAAAGTCGAAGGAATGAGCGCTGAAAATAAAATTGACTCCGGTCTTCGGGCTGTGCCATAATCCGAGTCAAATCCAGGGGTGCCGCCACGGCTGAGAGTTCCCGATCCCATCTCAATGGACATCGGAACAACCCTTTGAACCTGATCTGGGTAATGCCAGCGAAGGGAATTCAATAGACATCATGGCGGGGCCGCACCCATTCGGGAGCGGCCTTTTTTTTCGGGCAGACGGACAATCCTCTTAGAGAGAAAGGACACGACGACCATGAAGAACTCTGCAGGGAACTCGGGTGAAGTCAATGCGACTTTGACCGATCAAAAAGGGGCTGATTCCAGCGCACTCACGACGACACCGCTCCCCGCCTCCAAAAAGATCTATGTGCAGGGGACCCAACCGGGCGTTCGCGTGGCGATGCGTGAGATTCAGCAAAACCCGACACGAAATACAAAGGGGGAACCGGTCGAAGAAAACCCGCCGCTGGTCGTTTACGACCCTTCCGGTCCATACACCGACCCGACTGCGACGATCGACATTCGAAAGGGGCTCGCGCCGCTTCGGATTCATTGGATTTGGGATCGGGGTGACGTGGAAGCGCTTCCCGCCATCTCCTCGGAATACGGCCGCCGTCGGGCGGGCGATGCCTCCCTCGACGCCATCCGATTCCAACACATTCGAAAACCGCTCCGCGCCAAGCCGGGGAAAAATGTCTCGCAGATGCACTATGCGAGAAAAGGAATCGTCACCCCGGAGATGGAATACATCGCGATCCGGGAAAACCAAACGCTGGAAGCGGCGCGCGCAAATCCGAAGATCGCAACCCAGCATCCCGGCCAGACCTGGGGCGCGGCGATCCCCTCCGTCATTACCCCCGAGTTCGTTCGGGACGAAGTGGCGCGCGGAAGGGCGATCATCCCCTGCAACATCAACCATCCGGAGCTGGAGCCGATGATCATCGGGCGCAACTTCCTGGTGAAGATCAACGCCAACATCGGCAACTCGGCCGTCGCCTCCTCGATTGAAGAAGAAGTGGAGAAGATGATTTGGGCCACCCGATGGGGCTCCGACACGGTGATGGATCTTTCGACCGGGAAAAATATCCACGAGACCCGCGAGTGGATCCTTCGCAACTCCCCGGTTCCGATCGGCACCGTCCCGATCTATCAGGCGCTGGAGAAGGTGCAAGGAAAGGTCGAAGAGCTGAGCTGGGAAATCTATCGCGATACCTTGATCGAGCAGGCGGAGCAAGGGGTCGATTACTTCACAATCCACGCCGGCGTTCTGCTCCGATATGTTCCGCTGACGGAGAAGCGGGTCGCCGGCATCGTCTCGCGCGGCGGATCGATCTTGGCGAAGTGGTGTCTGGCGCATCACCAGGAAAATTTTCTCTACACCCATTTCGAAGAGATCTGCGAGATCATGAAGGCGTATGATGTCTCGTTCAGCCTCGGGGACGGGCTCCGCCCCGGCGCCATCGCCGACGCCAACGACGCCGCCCAGTTTGCCGAGTTGGAGACGCTGGGAGAGTTGACGAAGATCGCCTGGAACCATGACGTTCAGACGATGATCGAGGGGCCCGGCCATGTCCCAATGCACATGATTCAGGTGAACATGGAGAAGCAGTTGAAGGAGTGCCATGAGGCCCCCTTCTACACCCTCGGTCCGCTGACGACCGACATCGCCCCCGGCTACGATCACATTACTTCCGGAATCGGCGCGGCGATGATCGGCTGGTTCGGCTGCGCGATGCTCTGCTATGTGACGCCGAAGGAGCACCTCGGCTTGCCGACGAAAGAAGACGTCAAGACCGGCGTCATCACGTACAAGATCGCCGCGCACGCGGCCGATCTGGCCAAGGGACATCCGGGGGCGCAGGCCCGGGACAATGCCCTCTCCAAGGCCCGGTTCGAATTCCGCTGGGACGACCAGTTCAATCTCTCGCTCGATCCCGAAACCGCCAAATCCTTTCATGATGAAACCTTGCCGGCCGAGGGAGCAAAGGTCGCTCACTTTTGCTCGATGTGCGGCCCTCACTTCTGCTCGATGCGGATCACCGAAGATGTTCGCGATTATGCCAAGAAGAAGGCGTTGGACGAGCAGGCGGCGCTGGAGCTGGGGATGATCGAGAAGTCCGAGGAGTTCAAGAAAAAAGGGATGGAGATTTATCAATAAGCCGTTGTGAGCGGGTTTCACCCCGCCCGCCGCGGAGGGAGAGAGGATCATGAAAGAAAGAGAGATTCAGCCGCTGCGCGAAGCCGAGATTACCCGGAATATCGCGCGGGAATATTTTCGCGAATTCGATCAGATGATTGAGTCCGACGTCCTCATCGTCGGCGCCGGGCCGTCCGGACTGGTTTGCGGACGGGATCTGGCCTCTTCCGGCTACAAAGTGGTCATCGTCGAGCAGTTGAATCATCTCGGCGGGGGCTTCTGGAACGGCGGCTATTTGATGAACAAGGCGACGATCGCCCACCCGGCGCAGGAGCTGTTGGAGAAGATCGGCGTTCCGGTCAAGCCGGTTGCAAAGGATATGTATATCGTCGATCCCCCCCATGCAACGGCCAAGCTGATCGCCTCCGCGTACGATGCCGGGGTGAAGGTGCTGAATATGACGAAGGTCGTCGATTTGGTTTTACGGGGAGAAGAGCCTCGGCTGGAGGGGCTGGTCGTCAATTGGTACCCGCTCGAAGCGATGGGGCACGATGCGGCCCATGTCGATCCGATCGCGCTGGAATCGAAGATTGTCGTCGATGCCACCGGCCACGATGCCGTCACCCTGCAGCTGCTGGCCCGGCGGAATCTTCACGCCGACATTCCCGGAAACGGGGCGATGTGGGTCGATCGCTCCGAAGAGATGGTGATGGAGAAGACCGGCGAAGTCTACCCGAACCTCTTTGTCGTCGGCCTCTCCGTCGCCGCCGTCTATGGAACCCCTCGGATGGGCCCGGCCTTCGGTTCGATGCTCCTCTCCGGAAGAAAAGGAGCGGAGCTGATTCGGAAAAAACTCAAAAGATAAATGACATTAGGCGTGAGGGGTCAGGGGTGAGTTCAAAAGATTTAAAAAAAATTGCCTTTCCCCCTCACGCCTCACGCCTAACGCCTCACGTGTTTTGCCTTTATGAAAATTATCGCCTTCGGAGACAGCCTGACCGTCGGATATCTCTCGCCGTTTGAAGCGACTCCTTATGCCGAGTTCCTCCAGCCGCTGCTCGATCCGCAAGCAGAGATCTATGTCGCCGGTGTCAGCGGGGAAACGACGGACGATATGCTCCGGCGTTTCGACCGACAGGTGATTAAAAACGCGCCGGATTACGTCATTATTTTGGGCGGGACCAACGATCTCGGTTGGGGAATGTCGATCGATCTGATCGTCGCCAACCTGATCCGAATGTACCGATCGGCTCAGAAGGCCGGCATCGTCCCGACCGCCTGCGCCGTTCCGTCTCTCCGCGGCGCGGATGAGTTCATCCCTCCCCGCCTGGAGCTAAACCGTCGAATTCAAGAAAATGCAAAAGAGCTGAAAATTCCTTTTGCCGACCTCTTCACCCCCACGGCCGATGCTTCCGGACGCCTTCGAGCGGAGTATTCTCAAGACGGCCTTCACCTCACGCCGGAAGGATACCGGAAGATCGCTCAGGTCCTTTACGATTCCGTTTTTAAAGCGAAGGGATAAACGCTGAGAGGGCCGACTCCCAGGTTCAGAATCGACCCTCTCTCTAAAAAAGTTGGGGCAGCCCAAATTCGTTATTGCGACGAGGTAGGGGGGAGGTGAATAAGGGCCGCCCCAACAGCCATCCCATTGGACCGCTCGTGGGGGGTCGAAGAGGATGGACTCACTGAAGGAACAGGGGGCGTCAAAGGAATCGCGGCTCTTTTAAAATGTTCCAAGGCCAGTGCGGCCAATTCAGACGGTTTTTTGTTGGATGAATAAAGGGCGAGTGAAACGAATCCTTGATAGCCGATCTCTTTCGACGTCAGGAGTATTTTTGAGAGCGCGTTCCACTCCTCCGCCGGAGAGGGATCGGCCGAGGTTCCGATCGGTCCGACATGCTCAAAATGAATGTGTCCGACCACGGGAGACAAGCTGCGCAGCGCTTGGAACGGATCCTTGCCGAGACAAACAAACTGTTCAATGTCAAAATAGAATTGCAGCAACGGAGAATTCATTTGACCGATCCACTCGAGAATCTCCCGGGAGGAAGAGAGGATGAAGTTCGGCTCCGCATCGATGAAGATCTTCAGCCCCGCATCTTCCGCGTGAGGGAGAACCCGCTTTAATCCATCCATGAATAGATCGAGATCCTCCTCTCTCGTCTTCGTATTCAAAGGGCCTCCCGCCGGGATGGAAATACTCTGCGCGCCCAGCGCTTCGGCCAGCTTGATACACGCGATCGTGTGAAGGATTCGAACTTCCCGGGCCGCCATCTCGTGCTCAATCCAAGAGGGATAGCCCCACTCCCCCATCGAGGAGACGATCTTTGTATTGAGATTCGAAACCTTCAGACCGAAACGGGCCAGCGTGGATTGAAGCCGTCGAAGGGTGCTCCGAGACAACTCCGTCGGATCGGCATGCGGGCGATCGCACGTGATCTCAAGGGCCGAGTAACCGGCCGCCGCAATCTGCTCCACCGCCTCCAAAATAGAATAATTCCGAAATGAACGTGTACTGAATGCCGCTTGAACCATTCTTTCATCCTCGCTCTGTTTTCCTTGAGGTCAGATAAAAGCAAAGATCGTTCCAAAGTATAAAACGCTTGAACGATTAGGAAAGCGGCGATTGAATGGAGCTTACAGAGGGGAATGGGGACCGTACTCTTGGAGAGGAGCCGGCTGAAAAAAGAAAACAGCCTGTCGCGAGGTAATCTTTCGCAGAAGTGCTGCAAATCATTTCAGGCGGGATGAAATGATTTTATCTAAATCTGATCTGATTTGAAAAATCGGTCCGGACTTACTGGAAAGGATTCCGCAGGACGATCGTCTCTCCCCGCTTGGAGCTGGTCGAGATAATATCGACACGGCAGCCGACCTTTTCGGAAATCGCCTCAAGGTAGATCTTTGCATTCTTCGGAAGCCGATCATAGGAGGTCGCGCCGGTGGTCGGCTCGCTCCACCCCGGAAAGTGCTCATAAATCGGGGTGCACTTTTCCAACGTCCTTAAGGCCGCCGGCATCTCTCGGTAGACCTTCCCTTCGAACTCATAGCCGACACAGATCTGAATTTCCGGAATCCCGTCCAATACATCGAGCTTGGTGATGGCAAGCGAGGTTAAACCGTTTACCCGGACGGCGTATCGGAGAAGGACCACGTCAAACCAGCCGCAGCGGCGGGGACGGCCGGTGGTCGCTCCGAATTCCTTTCCTTTCGACCGCAGCATCTCGCCCATTTCGTTGTTCAACTCGGAAGGAAACGGCCCGCTCCCAACCCGCGTCGTATAAGCCTTGGCCACACCCAATACCTGGTTGATTCGGGTCGGTCCGACGCCGGTTCCGGTACAGGCCCCCCCGGCGGTCGCGTTGGAGGAGGTGACATATGGATAGGTTCCGAGATCGACATCCAAATGGGTCCCCTGCGCCCCTTCGAAAAGGAGACGGCGGCCCTGACTCATTGCTTCATGAATCAACCGGCCCGTGTCGGCAATATACGGCTTGATCCGGTCGGCGTAGCCCATGTATTCTTGATAGACCTTCTCCAGATCGAATCCCTTCACTTTATAGAGCTGCTCAAGGAAGTAATTCATCTCGACCAGATTGGTCGCCAGTTTCTCACGAAAAAGATCGGGGTCCAGCAGATCGACGACGCGAATGCCGATCCGGGCCATCTTGTCCGCATAGGCGGGACCGATGCCTCTTCCGGTCGTCCCGATCTTGCGTGTGCCCTTGACCTTCTCGCTCTCTTTATCGATGGCTTTGTGGTAGGGCATGATCAAGTGGGCCGTTTCGCTGATGAAGAGGCGCCCCGAAACGGAAATGCCGCGCGCGGAGAGGCCGTCGACCTCTTCGAGCAGCGCGCCGGGATCGACCACGACGCCGTTGCCGATCACGCCGATTTTCCCCGGATGAAGAAGGCCGGTTGGAATCAGATGGAGGACAATGACATTCTCTCCGCTGACCACCGTATGGCCGGCGTTGTGTCCCCCCTGATACCGAATCACATAATCGGCCGACTCCGAAAGAAGATCGACGATCTTCCCCTTCCCCTCATCCCCCCACTGAGATCCGATCACCACCAAATTCATATCAAATTCATCCTGATCCAAGTCATTAAAAAAAGGCCCCACATCGGCCTTAAACTCATCCCATCATAGGTTTTATCATTTTTAATGTCAAGACAAAACCTTGACAACCCCCCCCTCCGATGTTATTATCCTCTCACAATTTCAACCATATGGGGCTGTAGCTCAGCTGGG
>SCUR01000104.1 GCA_004297235.1 Candidatus Manganitrophaceae bacterium
CTTCGAAATTCTCTCCGAGATCGGATGGAAGCCGGGAGAGAGTTTTTCGGTCGAGGTGATTCCCTGCATCACGGCCCTCTCCGCCGTCGCCTCGCTCGTGGGGGCGCCGCTCACGCATGACTTCGCCGCGGTGAGCCTGAGCGATCTGCTCACCCCCTGGGCCGTCATCGAGAAGCGGCTTCACGCGGTGGGGGAGGGGGACTTCGTGGTTGCGCTCTATAACCCTCAGAGCAAGCGGCGGGACTGGCAGCTCAAGAGGGCTCAGGAAATTCTATTGAAGTATAAAACCCCGGCAACCCCGGTGGCTGTCGTCAAGAGCGCCTACCGGGAGGGGAAGCGGATCGTCCTGACGACGCTTGACCGGATGGCGGAGGCGGAGGTCGGAATGCTAACGACGATCCTGATCGGGAATGCGTCGACCTTCCGGTACCGCGATTTTCTCGTGACGCCGCGCGGCTACTCCGGAAAATACGATCTTGAATCGGGGGAGATTCTCCACAAGGGGATCGACCGGCCGGGGAGGTCGTTGAACCGGCCGGCCGACTTCAAACCATGAAGGAAAAGCTGTGATGACTCCAGGCAAGATCTATCTCATCGGCGCAGGGCCGGGCGATCCTGAGCTTCTGACGGTGAAGGGGATGCGGCTGCTGCAGGAGGCCGACGTGATTCTCTATGCGGGCTCTCTGGTCAACCCGATCGTTCTTCACTTTTCCCGTCCCGGTGCGGCCCTTTACGACAGCGCGGGGATGGTCCTGGAGGAGATCGTCCGAGTCCTGATCGAAGCCGCCCGGACCGGAAAAAAGGTGGTCCGGTTGGCAAGCGGCGATCCTTCCCTCTTTGGGGCGATGGGAGAGATGACCGAGCCGATTCTCAAAGCCGGTCTGGAGTTCGAGGTCGTGCCGGGTGTGAGCTCGTTTCTGGCCGGGGCGGCCTCCCTCCGGAGGGAGCTGACGGTACCGGAGGTAAGCCAGACGGTGATCTTGACCCGCTGCGAGGGAAGAACCCCGATGCCAGAACTGGAGAAGCTGACCGAACTGGCCCGGCATCGATCGACGATGGTGATTTTTTTAAGTGCCCATCTCTCCGGCAAGATCGAGCGAGAGCTCTTGTCGGTTTATCCGGCCGAGACGCCGGTGGTGATTGTCTGCCGGGCGAGCTGGGAGGACGAAAAGATCGTCCGGGGCCGATTGAGCGAACTTCACTCTTTGATCAAAGAGAATCAGATCACCAAAACCGCTTTGATCTACGTCGGTAATTTTCTGGCCTCGGAAGGGACCCGCTCCCGGCTTTACGATGCGACCTTCAGCCATGGGTACCGGAAAGCGTCAGAGTAAGGAGAGATCACATGCCGGCAAAAGGGCTGATCATGATCAATACCGGGAATGGGAAGGGAAAAACCACAGCTGCCCTGGGGACCGCTTTCCGCGCGCTCGGCTACGGCTGGAAGATCTTGGTGATTCAGTTCATTAAAGGGAATTGGCATTACGGCGAACTCGATTCGGCGAAGAAGTTCGGCGATTTTTTTCAGATCCTCCCGATGGGAGAGGGCTTCACCTGGGACACCAAGAATCCGGAGCGGGACTGGCAGAAGGCGCAAGAGGCGTGGGAGTTCGGGGTGAAAGAGGCGCTCACCGGAAACTATCAGATGATTATCTTTGACGAAATCAATTACGTCATCCGTTACAACTATCTCGAAGTCGAAAAGGTCGTCGCATTTCTCAAGACGAAGCCCTCGGCTCTCCATGTCTTTCTGACCGGCCGGGATGCCCATGAACAGTTGATCGAGATCGCCGATCTGGTGACGGAGATGCGGGAGATCAAACATCCTTTCAAGAAAGGGATCAAAGCCCAGAAGGGGATTGAGTTTTAGGGCCTTGAAGCGATTCGGATGAAGAAGAGAAGCGGGTTATTGATTACCGGAACGCATAGCGGCGTTGGAAAGACAACGGTGATGCTCGCCCTCCTGGAAGCGCTCACCCGGCGGGGAATGAGGGTCCAGGCATTTAAGGTCGGGCCGGACTACCTCGACCCGACCTTCCATCGGGTGGTGACGGGGCGTCCTTCCCGGAATCTCGACGGCTGGATGATGAGGTGTTCGGAGGTTCTGAAAAGTTTCGCGCGTGCGTCAGATGATGCCGAGCTCTCTATTATTGAAGGGGTGATGGGATTGTTTGATGGACTTCGAGGACGATCGGAGGAGGGGAGTTCCGCACAGATTGCGAAGTGGCTCTCCATGCCGGTGATCCTGGTGATCGATGCGGGGGGGCTGGCCCGAACTGCAGCGGCGCTCGTGCGCGGCTGCCAGGCCCTCGATCCGGAATTGAAGATTTCAGGTGTCATCTTCAATCGGATCGGAAGCAAGAATCATCTTGATATTTTAAGGGAGGCGGTCGAGTCGGCCTGCGCGGTTCCGGTCTTGGGCGGATTTCCAAAAGAGGAGGGGATCGCTCTCCCCGAGCGTCACCTCGGCCTCGTCCGCGCGGCGGAGAGCCTTACTCCTTCCATCCGCGGGCGTCTGGCGGAGATGGCCGAGACATTTTTGAATCTCGATGAGCTCGTGAAAATGGGAGATTCGATGGCGGAAATTCCCCTTTTACCCTCCATCCCACAGGAGAAGAAACCGGTCCGATGCCGGATCGGGGTGGCCCTCGATGCGGCGTTTCATTTTTATTATCAGGACAACCTCGATCTGCTACAGGGAGCCGGTGCGGAGTTGGTCTTCTTCTCCCCGCTTAATGAAACGGAAATCCCGGTCGATCTGGACGGACTTTACTTCGGAGGAGGATACCCGGAGGTATACGCAGAAGGATTATCGAAAAATCAGCCGATGATCGGATCGATTCGGAAATTTGCAGCGGGAGGCGGTCCTATATACGCCGAATGCGGAGGCCTCATGTATCTGGCAAACCGGATCGAAACGGTTGAGGAGGTCTCATTCCCGATGGTCGGGCTATTGCCGGGGCGGATCCGGATGGGAAAGAAATTAAAAGCGCTGGGATATCGCGAAGTCGAGGCACAGGAGGACTGCCTTCTCCTCCAAAAGGGAGAAAAGGCAAGAGGGCATGAATTTCACTACTCGGAGTGGATGGATGACTCTTTACGAGAATCATTCAACGGATTAAGGAAACCCTATCATCTCTTCCGCGGTGGAGAGCGTTCTGGGTGGAGGGAGGAAGGGTTCTCTCACGATCACCTTCTGGCGAGTTATGTTCATCTCCATTTTGCTTCAAACCCCAACATCCCCGTCCGGTGGATTTCCTTGTGCGAGGCCTTTCGGCGCCGGATCGATCGGAGCGAAGGAACAAGATAGATCTTTTTAGAGTGGAGGTTTTATGGAACCCGTTTTAAAAACCGAGAAACCGTCAATAAAACCCTATAATAAACACCTTTTGGTCTGCACCGGTCCCCGCTGCACCTCGGGGGAATCGGAGAGTCTCTTTAAAATGATCGGAGAGAAGCTCGCGGCGCAAGGTCTCGATGGAGGGGAGTTTCGGGTGAAGCGGACCCGCTGCAGCTGCTTCGCCGTCTGCAAAGGGGGGCCGATCGTGGTGGTTCATCCCGACGGCACCTGGTATTACGGGGTCACCCCGGAGGTGTTGGATCGAATTTTAAAAGAACATCTCAAAGAAGGAAGACCGGTGCAGGAGCATGTTTTCTATCAAGCTGTTTTGTGAAGGAGAGATTGTCGAATGACTTAAGCAGAAAGATAAAGCAGAGTGGTCTTATTTAAATTTTAGGCCAATCCATTTTGGGAAGGCGGTGTAACTCCGCCACTGCCCCGCAACTGTAATCGGGGACGAAATCTGCATCGATGCCACTGTCCTGAGCTTGCCGAGGATGGGAAGGCGCAGAGAGTAGGACGATCCGAAAGTCAGGAGACCGATGGAAGGGTCATCGCAATCTCGGAACGCTCCGAGAGGAGAGCAGAGAAGAAGAATGAAGCGGTGGATCAGTACGCTTGTCTTATGCATTGCAATGGGTTTGGGGACTTCCTGGGCCCAAGAACAGGACCCGCAGGAGGTGGAAGAGTCGAGAGGGAGGTTAAGCGAGCGGGTCAAGGCGCTCGAAGAGCGGCTCGACAAATTGGATCGGGTCGAAGCGATAAAAAAAGTGGAAGAGTATCTCTGCCCGGATGGCGAGATTTATGATGCCCCGCCACCGGGGGGACGCTGTCCCGACAGTTCGATTCCAGAAGGAAGGGTTACATTCAGAAAAATCCCATTTTCTCGAAGGGAATCTTTGGGAGGGATGATTGGTGCCGCGCTCGAAGAAGCAGAGGCAAAACGGGTCGCCGTCGGCGGGTCCGCACGAGGGATCTTACAACAAGTTTTAAGCAGCAGAGAAAGCGACGCTCTCTTCGCGGAGGGCTCCGTTGATCTCTTCTTTCTCTCCCGACCGATGACCCTCTCGACCTTCTACGTCGATCTGGAATCGATCGGCGGCGCCGGCCCCGATGAAATGCTCGTCAGCGGCTCCCGACTCAACGCCGACGCAGAAACGCTGGGGGTGACCGACGATGTCAAGGTCAGGGAGGCCTGGCTCTTTTTAAAACTTTTGGAGGATCGACTAAGAATCGTCGGAGGAAAGATTGATCTGACCAATTATTTCGACCGAAACGCGGTTGCCAATGATGAAACCAGCCAGTTTCTCAATACGGCGCTGGTGAATAATCCGCTGCTTCGGCAGCCACCCAACGGTGCCGGCTTGGCGGTTCAATACCAGACGGGAGGAGAGTTCGGGATGTCGGTCGGCATTCAGTCTCCCAATGACGCCGCCGCGACTCTTACGGAAAAAGTCTATGGCATCGTCGAGTTCGACTACCACAGTCATCTCCTTTTTGCCAGGGAAGGGAATTACCGGTTATGGGGAAGGGTCGGAAGGATCTTGGATGAACTTGAGAAAAAAACGTGGGGGGGCGGATTCAGCTTCGATCAACAGATCACTGCGCGCCTGACCCTCTTTGCCCGGGCCGGAATCGGTCGAACGGAGGGAGAGAACCAAAACGCATATGGCTGGTCGACCGGATTTCAGATCCCTTCCCCTTTCAAAGCATCGACAAGAGATCGAGCAGGCGTCGCTTTCAGCCGGCAAGTCGAGGTGGAGGGCTCGGAAAGTATCGCCGAGGGGTACTATCATCATGTCCTTGCAGACCGGGTTTGGGTTGCACTCAACTTGCAGTGGCTTATCTCCGGAAAGAACGGCATCATCGGCGAAGAGAATGAAAATATCTTAATTCCAGGTATCAGGACGACGGTTAATTTTTAACAGTGTTCCATATATAAATTGGAGGGGAAATCATGGTTACAAAATACTTCTGGATTGTGATCAGTCCTATCTTTATTCTCTTTTCCCATTTTTCCACGGGTTGGGCCGAGGAGCAGAAAAACGCGCCTGTCAATCTCGCCTCGTACGATCCGAAAACGCTGGTCTTTGTGGCC
>SCUR01000105.1 GCA_004297235.1 Candidatus Manganitrophaceae bacterium
CATTCCCGGGAGCGTCATCTGGCATTGGATGCATTTGCCGGCCTCACGCTGTTCACAGCCGCAATTGGGGCAGATCATCGTGTGGTCCTTAGGGAAGTGTTCTCTCGGATGTGAACTTTTCTTCCCTCTACCTTCAATTTTCCTTCAGCATAGAGTTGAAGGACCTGAGGGAGAAGGCGATGCTCTTCGGCTAAAATCCGCTCGGAGAGCTGCTCCTCGGTGTCATCCTCAAAAACGGGAACGGCCGCCTGGGCGATAATGGGGCCATGATCCATCTCTTCATCGACAAAGTGAAGGGTGCATCCGCTGACCCGGACGCCATATTCCAGCGCCTGGCGGTGCGCATGCATTCCCGGAAAAGCGGGGAGAAGACTGGGGTGGATATTGATGATCCGATCACGGTATGCCTCGATCAGGGTATGCGTCACGAGTCGCATGTAGCCGGCCAACACGACCAATTCGACCCCATACTCCTTCAGCTGTTGAAGAATCGCGGCATCATATTCTTCCCGGCTCCGGAAGTGTGAGGGATCCACAAAAAGGGCGGGGACTTGATAGCGCGCCGCTCGCTCCAGCGCCTGGGCCTCTTTCTTATTGCTGATGACGACCGCGACGCGCGCAGAAAGCTCCCCATGCGCGATCGCTTCGAGAATCGACTGAAGGTTGCTCCCCCGGCCGGAGGCGAGGACGCCGAGGCGGAGGCTGGCTTCGGATGATTTGTCGGAAGATTTGAAGGAGGAGCGCTCTTCTCTAGGCATAAATCACCGTTCCGTCACCCTTTACGATCTCTCCGATCACGTAGGCTTCCTGTCGGAGACGTTTTAGAAGGGAGCGTGTTTGAGAGAGCGCCTTCGGGGAGATGACCAGAATCATTCCAATCCCCATATTGAAATCGGTGTACATCTCTTCCGTATCGACCTCACCCATTTTTTGAAGGGCTTTAAAAATGAAAGGGACTTCCCATCGATCCCGTCGAACTTGGGCTGCACATCCGGGCGGGAGGGCGCGGGGAAGATTTTCGGTGATGCCGCCTCCGGTAATATGGGCGGCCCCTTTGATTTGGATCTTCTCCTGGAGTTTGGAGAAAGTTTTCGCGTAGATGACGGTCGGCGTCAGTAGAATTTCTCCGATGGATTTCGACTCTCCCGGAAGGTGATCCTTCACCGTGAGCCCCATCTTCTCGAAAAGGATTTTCCGAACCAGCGAGAAGCCGTTGCTATGAAGACCGGAGGAGGCCAGGCCGATCAACAGATCTCCCGGCCGGATTTTCTTTCCATCGATGATCTTCTTTTTATCAACCACCCCGACGGAAAAGCCGGCCAGATCATACTCTCCCGCCGGATAAAACGAAGGCATCTCCGCCGTTTCACCGCCGATGAGGGCGCAGCCGGCCTGCTGGCATCCTTCGACGATTCCCTTCATCACTTCCACCGCCTTTTCCGGAAAAAGCTTTCCGGTGGCGAAGTAATCCAGGAAGAAGAGCGGTTCGGCCCCTGTCACAATCACATCATTGACACACATTGCAACGAGATCGATTCCCACCGTATCATGACGGTCGGTCATAAAGGCGATCTTGAGCTTTGTCCCAACCCCGTCGGTGCCGGAGACCAGGACCGGCTCTTTGAAGCGTTTTGAACGAAGAGCGAAAAGTCCGGAGAATCCTCCCAAATCGGTCAGGACCTCCGGCCGATGGGTGGAACGAACCAGAGAGGTAATCTTCTGGACGAAAAGGTCGCCCGCTTCAATGTCAACCCCTGCATTTTTATAGGTCAGTCGCGCCATAATTTTCTCAATAAAATGAGAGCCTCCGAGATTTAAAAAAAGCGTCTGTATCATACCGCAAGATCAGGAAAAGGTCAATTTAGAGAGGCTTTTCGTAACCTAATAAACTGTATTACGATCGTTCAATTCAGTCCTCATTGAGGAAGTCGCAAAAATATTAATGAAGTCATAAGATAAAAAATGAGGGGCACTCTTTACCATTGTGTTCTGAAATTGGAGGTTGGAATAGTGGTGGTTTCATTATTGAGCTCCAGCTACAAGTTTTGTTATAAAGGTGTTGATGGTTGATTCTGATCTGTCCTTGGTTGAGATTCCATTGGTAAACATCACAAAACAAACCGTAATCTTTTGAGGTCGTATTGAAAGTTTTTCACTGGGAAATAAAGGCGATCTACATTAATTAGAAGTTCCGAATTATATTACATAATTCTTGACAAAAAAATTCTTCAAGCTTAATATTTCTACGGACCAAACAGGA
>SCUR01000106.1 GCA_004297235.1 Candidatus Manganitrophaceae bacterium
GACCCTGGTCACGAAAGAAGTGCTCATCAAGAATCATCGAATTCCTTGGGTTTTCGCGCCCATCATCTGGCTCGTGAACCGATTTGGAAGACCCGCCGAGCCCGATCGGTTGAAATTAATGTGTGAAGCCGACCGCTCCCCGGCTCCGTCGGCGGACTGATTTCATCACTGGCCGGCGGGCGAGAAGAGGGCCGAAGCCGATCATTCCTTTACAGAATATCTGATTGACTTGAACGAGAGAACTGGATTATAAAGGCGATAGTATCAGCGACCTCTTATGTTATGACTTGAAATCTGGAGATCCCCATGTCTTTTCCCTCTCCCTTCTATCGATGGCGGCCGCACCCCTGGCACGGCCTCGATGTCGGCCCCGATCCGCCGACATTGGTCTACGCCTACATTGAGATCACCCCGTTCGACCCGGTGAAGTATGAACTGGACAAGGTGACGGGTTATTTGCATGTCGACCGGCCCCAGCGGACCTCCGCGCTTCCTCCCACGTTGTACGGCTTCGTCCCCCGCACCTACTGCGGAAGGCGCGTCGGCGCGCTGATGCCCCATGCCACCAAAGGGGACGGCGATCCCTTGGATATCTGTGTCCTCAGCGAGCGGCCGATCAACCGGTCCGACGTCATCCTCAAGGCGCGCGTGGTGGGGGGCCTCCCCATGCTGGATGACGGTGAAGCGGACGACAAGATCATCGCGGTGCTCAACAACGACTATCTTTGGTCCGACGTCAAAGAGATCTCGGAACTGCCGGGGGTGCTGGTGGAGCGGCTTCGGCATTACTTCGAAACGTACAAGCTCGTCCCCGGGAAGACGTCGCATGTGTCGATCGATGCCACCTACAACCGCGACCATGCGGAACGGGTGATCCGGGCGGCGATGGAGGACTACCAGGAGGAGTACGGATCATGACGCCCCGTCGCGTTCGCCTTCGACGCGATAGAAGATCCTGAACGAAGGGACGTCCGCAGAGACGCCCCGAATTCTCCCGCAAGCCATCCCCTCGCTTCGTCGGAATCCCTCCTCGCCGGGCAGCCCCGTCGACTGAAGAGGCCGCTTCATCCTATGCCGCAGCGGCTGGAGCTCAAAGCAGACGAATTTTTAAAGGGTTGCTTCCGAAAGCCCGGAATTGTTATAAGAGGAAGAGGCCGTCATGAAGTCTCAGACATCCAAAAACGACGACTCCCCCTCCGACAACGAGGGAGAGGTCCGCGCGCTTTATCAGCAGCTCTTGGACTGCTGGAATCAACGCAGCGCCGTTGATCTCGCGGCGCTGGCGGCCGACGACGGCCATCTCGTCGGATTCGACGGAAGCCAGATGCACGGGCGGGCGGAGATCGAGTCGCACCTTCGCCGGATTTTTGCCGATCACCCGACCGCCGCTTACGTCGCGAAAATCAGAGAGGTCCGCTTTCTTGCTCCCGAGGTCGCCCTCCTTCGGGCGGTTGCCGGGATGGTCCCCCCCGGGCAATCGGATCTCAATCCCGCGCTCAACGCGGTTCAGATGCTCATCGCCGCGAAGCAAGCGGACCGGTGGCGCATCGCCCTTTTTCAAAATACCCCCGCCGCGTTTCATGGCCGGCCGGAACTGAGCGAGAAACTCACGGAGGAGCTGCGGCAGCAGCTTCGCGCGGTTTCGCCCGAGCGGCGGACCGGCAAACGCGCGGGGGAGGTTCCCTGAAACGAGAAAACGCCGGGTCTGTTCCCTAATTCGTCGTTCCCAAAAGAGGAGAAGCCTATGAAATTGACCAGTCGCTCCGTTCAGAACAATAAACGCATTCCCGAAACGTATGCCATGGGGGTCCCGAGGGCGAGCGGTCCCGTACCGGGTCCGAACAAGAACCCGCAGCTCGCCTGGTCCGACTTCCCGTC
>SCUR01000107.1 GCA_004297235.1 Candidatus Manganitrophaceae bacterium
GCCTTCCACCGGCACGACCTCGTCCATCGTTCCATGCACGAGCAGAATCGGCACCTCTTTCGAGGCAGGCGATTTCTCGGCGGCGAGCCTTTCCGGCGCGCTGAGATATCCGCTGAGCGCGATGATCGCCGCCAACTTTTGGGGATAGCGAAGGCCGACATCGAGGCTCATCACCGCCCCTTGCGAGAACCCAAGCAGCGCGATCCGGTTGGAGGAGATTCCCTCCTGTGTGGTCAGATGATCGAGAAGATTAAAAAGCAGACGCCGGCTCTCGAGAATTCCGGACTGGGGCTGGGGTGGAGAGGCATACCACATCCGCCCGCCGAAATCGTCGGGGAAGGGGAACGGGGCGTCGGGGAAAATCCATTGCAGGCCGGGGATGCCGATCTCGTCGGCCAGCGGCATCAGGTCGGCGCCGGTGGTGCCGCGTCCATGCAGGGTGACGACACATCCCTGCAATGGACCGGCCGCAGGCCGCTCTTGCACGTGCAGTTGGTTTGATGTCATCGATTACTCCGGTATTGAAGTAGGATCTTCTCCTCGGTAGAATCAATCGAACTGAATGAAAGGAGCGTTATGGGATTTTATTCTCGCGCCATCTTTCCGCGGCTCGTCGAGTTTGTGATGCGGGGCGTCCATTTCACCGAATTGCGCAAAGCCCTTCTGGCCGGCGCAAGAGGGGAGGTCTTGGAGATCGGCTTCGGCTCGGGGCTCAACCTCCCGCACTATCCGCCCGGCGTCTGGAAATTAACCACCATTGATGCCAACCCAGGAATGAGTCCCCTTGCCCAAAAGAGAATCGCCTCCTCGCCGATCAAAGTCGATCACCAGGTGCTCGATGCAGAGAGACTTCCCTTCCCAGACGGCTCCTTTGACACCGTCGTCAGCACTTGGACCCTCTGCAGCATCGCCGATATCGATCAGGCGCTTCGCGAGATCCATCGCGTGATGAAGCCGGAGGGGCGGTTTCTCTTCATCGAACATGGACTGAGCGCGGAGCCGACGATTCGGAAATGGCAGCATCGGCTGACCCCTTTGCAGAAGAAGGTGGCCGACGGCTGTCATCTCGATCGCGATATCGCCGCGATCATTGCAAGGAATGGATTCAAAATCACCGAGCTCAATCGATTCTACATGAAGGGGGCGCCGAGAATCGCCGGGTTTACCTATCAGGGGGCGGCGCTCAAATCGTAAGGTTATTTTAGCGCAAATCCGAGAGCGACTCCAAGATGGCGCGCGTCGCGGGTGATTTGTTGAGGGTAAAAAAGTGAATGCCCGGAGCGCCCCGGGAGAGGAGCTCTCGGCATTGCGCCGCCGCATGTTCGATGCCGATGCGCATCACCGCCTCCGGGTCTTCTTGAACCGGCTCCAGCGCCGAGAGGAGCGAGGCGGGAATCGACACGCCGCACATCTCGGTAAAGCGCTTCACCTGGCCGACATTGGTGATCGGCATGATCCCCGGCAGGATCGGGATCTGAATCCCGATCGCCCGCGCGCGCTTCACAAACTCGAAATAGTGACGATTATCGAAAAAGAGCTGGGTGATGATAAAGTCGAGTCCGGTTTCGACCTTCTTCTTTAGGTGGGCCAGATCTTTGTCGAGATCACGGCACTCGACATGTCCCTCCGGATAGCAGGCGCCCCCCAAAGAGAAGGAACCGTCGTGATGATTCCGAATGTAGCCGACCAGCTCATAGGCATACGAGAATCCGTCGGCGGGCCGGGAGAAGGTCCCTTCTCCTTTCGGAGGATCTCCCCGAAGTGCCAGCACATTTTCAATCCCCGCCTCTTTGAGCTGACACAGGGTTCGATCGATCGCCTCCCTGTCCGATCCAACACAGGTCAGATGCGCCATCGCCTCGATGCCATGTTCTCCTTTGATCCGCCGGACCAGTTCGACGGTCCGCTGGCGGCTGCTTCCTCCCGCACCGTAAGTCACGGAGACGAACGCCGGGGCGAGCGCCTTCAGCTCCCCGATCGTCTGAAAGAGATGCTCCACCCCTTCATCGGTCTTCGGCGGAAAGAACTCAAAGGAGAAAATGGGTTGGCCCGATTCAAAATACGCTGGAATTCTCATAAGGCAAAGTCGCGGCAGGATCGCTTGAAGCGATCCAAAACGATCGTGTTCTCCCTCGGAGGGTTTCCCCGAGGATGATCTCCATCCTAAACGAAAAATTTTAAAACTTAAAGAAAAAAAAGAGAGGAGATCGCTCTTAGTTAAGCGGAATCAGCCGAAAGCCCGGATCTTCATCGGGTTTAGGATGATGAAATTTGAACCCGCCCCGGTCCGAATAGTCGAGGGTCACCCCGTCCATCCGCCGGGCGCTTCTTGCCTCGACGGCCACGGTGAGTCCATGGCACTCCTGAACCTCGTCTTCCAATTCGGGGGAGGCGACCAGGACGATTCGGAATTGAAGCCGGCCGTCCTCTTGGTTTTTGACGGTGAGGCGGACGACCGGATCGCCGGGATGCTCGGCGATCACCTCTTTCAACTTTTCCACGGCGGAGGGGGTGATTTGGATCATCGCGATTCTCTTTCGTTACTCGTCATGAGGAGCAGCTGACCTGGATCTCCTTCGCCCAGTCGGGGGGAGGCTCGGCATAGCGCGCCATCTCCGGCTGCTCGTCGAATGGCCGTCGGAGAAGATGGAGGAGCCGGCCGATCTCGGTGTAATCGCGCTCCTCGGTCGCTTTCCGGATCGCGATCTGTGCGAGATAGTTGCGAAGGATGTATTTGGGGTTGATCCGATCCATTGCTCTTTTTCTCTCCGCATCCGGGAGCGTGTCGGCGAGCAGGCGCGAGCGATAGCGCTCGGCCCAGGCGTCGAAGGCGGCAATATCGATGAACCGCGCGCGCAGGTCTGAATTTCTTTCGCCGGGCGCCTGCTTGAAGTTCCCCAGCGCTCGGAAGAAATGGGTGTAATCGATTTTGTTCGATTGAAGGAGGCGCAGGAGATCGAGCAAAAGGGGAACATCCTCATTCCGAAATTCCTTCAAGCCGAGCTTCCGCGCCATCAGCGTGGTGTAGTGCGCGTTGAAGACCGGCTCGTACTGATCGAGCGCTTCCGTCGCGGCCTCTTTGCTAATCAGCGGCGTGAGCGATTGAGCGAGGGCGCTGAGATTCCAAAGCCCGATTTGGGGTTGCCGGTTGAACGCATACCGGCCGATGTGATCGGAGTGATTGCAGATGAATCCCGGATCATAGGCTTCGACAAAACCGAAGGGACCGTAGTCGAAGGTGAGGCCGAGGATCGACATGTTGTCGGTGTTCATCACTCCGTGGGCGAAGCCGACCGCCTGCCACTCGGCCATCAGTCGCGCCGTTCGAAGCACCACCTCCATCAGGAAGAGAGCGTGCTTCTCCTTTTTCTCGGCCAGCGCAGGAAAGTGATGAGCGATGACATAGTCGGCCAGGGTCCGAAGGAGCTCATGTTGCCGGCGATAATAGAAGATCTGAAAAGAGCCGAAGCGGACGTGCGAGGGGGCAAGCCTCAGCAAGACCGCGGCGGTCTCGACCGTTTCCCGGAAGATCTTCTGATCGCTTCCGACGATCGAGAGGGCGCGGGTGGTCGGGATACCCAATCCCTGCATCGCCTCGCCGCAGAGATACTCGCGAATGGTGGAGCGCAGCACGGCGCGGCCGTCGCCGTCGCGGGAGTAGGGGGTGCGGCCGGCCCCTTTCAACTGCATCTCCCATCGCTCTCCCGCCTGGTTACGAACTTCGCCGAGCAAGATCGCCCGTCCGTCTCCGAGCTGCGGCACATAGACGCCGAACTGATGGCCGGAGTAGAGCATCGCCAGCGGCTCGCTTCCGGGGAGAAGCCGGTTGCCGGAAAAATAGTCAATGAACTCCGGGCGCGCCGCCTCCTTCGGATGAAGGTCGATCAGCCCCGCCGCATCCTCGTTAAAATGGACCAAATAGGGGGTGGGGAGCGGCGTGGGGAAGAGGCGGGTGTAGAAGGCGCCGGGAAGGCGCGCGAAAGAATGATCAAACTGAAGTGTTTCGACTGTTCTCATGAAATCCGAAAGTGATGATCAAAAGCAATTATACATCAGCAACACGACGGTTTGTAAAGAACGAATCGCTGGAGAGATCTTTCGTTCGCGGGCAGGCTCGTTACCACCGGAGGATCAAGAGGGGAAGTTCTAACAGCAGCGGCTGGGGCGAATCGGGTTGAGCGTTGATCCGAAAATCAGGAAATGTCTTTGGGAGGACGGTCTCTTCCTCCCGGTTTAATTCGACGAGGGCCGGGGGCGGATCGGGCTCCGTGGTGTCGGATTGCGGTTCGCGCCCGCTGACGCGTTGATTGATGCCGACGTTGAAGGAGGCGATTCCGCTTCCGACCACGATCGCCGTGCCGACGCTGAAGCCGACGTAAACGCGTGTCTCGCCGGCTTGAGAGCGCGAGGGCCAGAGGAGCAGGGTGATCAGAAGTCCGAAAATGATCTGCTTCATGGCAGGCCGCTTACTCTCCGCGCTCCTGATAGATCTCAAAATAAGCATCGATGCTTTCATGAAGCTGCCGCCGGATCTCTTCCAGGCTTCCGTTGATGACATGGAGCGCCATCTCTCCCTCGGTTCCGTCCGGAAGGGCAACCGGGACGTGAGGATGGACCTGCTCCGGCGCCGTTCCGGGGTCGAGTCGGACGCCATAGGTGAGGGTGTATTCCGGTTTGACGACTTTTAGGTTTCTCTTCCCGTTTTTGTCAGCCATCGACAGTCCTTTATCTGGGTGGGTAAATGCCGCCGGCGCGCGGGCAGAAGCCGATCTACTGCATCATACGAGATTCAAAGCGGGCTTGTCTACTCCGGCAATTTCGGTGGAGTCATTTTGATCGGCTCGCCGGTCAGCGATTGGAGGAATTCGACCAGGTCCTTCTTGTCCTGATCGGTCAGGAGGCTGAGGGGGGTGAGCAAGGGGTGGCGCGGAGAGGTGGTCGGCTCCGCCTTTACGTAGAACTCGACGACCTCTTCCAGCGTGGCAAACATTCCATTGTGCATGTAGGGGGCCGTCTGGGCGACATTGCGCAGCGTCGGCGTTTTGAACTGCTCTTTCTCCGCCTCGTCCTGGGTGATGACGGAGCGGCCGAGGTCGTTCGGGAGGCCGTCCCGTTTGGGGAGGCCGAGCGCATGGAATTTTCCGTCGGTGAAGTTCGGCCCGTTGTGGCAGGTGACGCATTTCCCCTTCTCGTTAAAGACCCGGATGCCGTGCTGCGCCGTGGGGGTCAAGGCGTTGTCGTCGCCCGCCATGAAGCGGTCAAAGGGCGAATTATTGGAGAGGATCGTCCGCTCGAAGGCGGCGATCGCCTGCGCGATGCCGTCGGCGGTGACTCCGGTTCCAAAGACATTCTTAAACGCCTCGACATATCCGGGGATGCCGTTGAGCTTTTGAACGAGGTGGCTCAAATCCTCTCCCATCTCGATCGGATTTTGGATTGGTCCGAGCGCCTGCTCTTCGAGCGATCCGGCCCGGCCGTCCCAGAACTGGAGCTTGTTGTAGGCGACGTTGAAGATCGTCGGCGCGTTTCGGCTCCCCTTATGTCCGCGAATGCCGGTCGCCACCGGCTGGCCGTTGGAGAATCCAAGCTCGGGATTGTGGCAGGAGGCGCAGGAGACGCTGTTGTCGCGGGAGAGACGCGGATCGAAGAAGAGCATCTTGCCCAACTCCACCTTGGCCGGCGTCTGCAGATTGTAAGGAGGAATCGGCGGAGCGAGGAGAGGATGAAGATGAAACGGCGGATTGGGGAGGGTGTCGAAGAGGGTTTCGGGTGGATATTTATTGCTCTTCTTGGGCCGGGCATGGAGGGGGGCTTCCGATCCCAAAAAGAGAAACAGCAGCGCAATCGCTCCGAAGACGATCCAACGATATTTTAATTTATCCAACAGCCCCTCCATCCTGAAAGCGGGCTGATTATAGGGGCCGTTCTGTCCCTTGTCAAGGTGCAAACGGGTCGGATCGCGAGGGTCATTCGGAATTATTTCCTAATCAGACTTTTTTGTTGACAGCAGACGGTGCATTCTGGTATTTAGGACTCCTAATATAAAAAATTAGGAGTCCTAATCGAGATGGATCATGATGAACCGTTGCCGATGGAAGAGCGGCTTCTCTTCGGTTTTGAGCAGATCGTCCAGGCGCTCGGCATCTATTACGAGCGCCAAAGCCGGGGACATGCCGTCAGCCCGCTGCAGCTCCGTATTCTCACGACCCTCTTAAAGGATGGAGCGAAGCATACCGTGAGTGGAATGGCGGAGGAGCTTTCCCTGACCGCGGCGACGGTGAGCGACGCGATCGGCTCGCTTCAGCAGAAGGGGTTGCTGACAAAAGACCGTCAGACAGGAGATCGAAGGGTGGTGCACCTCTCCCTGAGCAGAGAGGGAAAACGGGTGGTTCGATCGCAAACGGCGTCGAATGAGACGCTGCTGGAGATCATCCGGAGTCTCTCTCAGCAGGAACAGGAAGCTTCTCTGGTGGCGGTCATCAAGATGATTCGAGGGTTTCAGGAAAGGGGATTGATCCCGGTGGCCCGGATGTGCGCCAACTGTCGTTTCTTCCGGCCCAACGTCTACTCCGATTCGGAGAAGCCGCACCACTGCGGCTTCGTGAATGCGGCTTTCGGCAATCGCGAGCTTCGAATCGAGTGTCCCGATTACGAGCTGGCATCGAATCCCGCCTCGGAGAAAAAATAAACGACCCGGTCATAAAAATATTTGGTTGCTCGGTGGAGAGGGTTACGGCGAAATCTTCAAAACAGAGGAGGAAGGATGTCTTTAAACGAAAAAAAGATGGTTCGGCGGCTCCTGGGCGGCTGTTTCATGGTGTTCCTGATGATGCCGATGTTCTCCGAGGCCGCGACGGTGAAGGTTCATCTCACGGCGGAGGAGAAAACGCTTTCGGTGGCAAGCGATGAGACGTACGAAGGCTGGACGTACAACGGCCAGATTCCCGGGCCGGTCGTCCGCGTCAGGCAGGGAGATGAAGTGAGCTTCCTGCTGGAGAATAAGGGGCCGCGTCCCCATTCAATGGATTTTCACGCGGCGCAGACCGATCCGGGAAGCCATTACAAGTCGATCGGGCCGGGAGAGAAATTGACCTACTCCTGGAAAGCGAATTTTCCGGGGGTCTTCGCCTACCATTGCGGCACCGCGCCGATGATCCAGCATGTCTCGAACGGAATGTTCGGCGTGGTCATCGTCGATCCGATCAAACCGATGCGGAAGGCGCGGGAGTATGTCTTGGTCCAGAGCGAAGTCTATCCCTCCTGGGACGACGTTGACGCGATGATGGCGCGGAAGTATAAGCATGTGGTGTTCAACGGATATGTGAATAAGTACATCGAGAAGCCGCTCATCGCCAAGCCGGGAGAGCTGGTCCGGCTCTACGTCGTGAATATCGGCCCGAACAATTTCTCGGCGATTCATGTCATCGGAGGGATCTTCGAATCGGTCTATGAGAGCGGCAATCCCGCCAACGCGGTGCATGGGGTCCAGACCTGGACCATTCCGCCCGCCGGCGGAGCGATCTTTGAGCTGACCTTTCCGGAAGAGGGGACCTATCCCATCGTGACGCACTCCCTGACCGATGCGCTCAGAGGGGCCATCGGTGTCATCAAGGTATCAAAGGATGCGGACGGCAAGTCGGAGCTAATGCCGTAGCCCTCCCCACTTGTCGTCGGCAAAGAGGCCCCGCGGTTTTGCGGGGCCTCTTTTTTTTAAAAAGATCTTCGGAATCAGGGAGTCATGCGGGGGAGCGAGGCGAGAGGGAGGTTCCCTTTTTCAGTAACTCTGTCGCTTCTTTCGAAGGAAGCGGACGGCTGAAAAGATACCCTTGCATCCCGTCGCACTTGAGCGACTTTAGAAAGGCGAGCTGGTCGGCCGTTTCCACCCCTTCCGCAACGACTTTCAATTTCAGGCTGTGCGCCATGGTGATGATCGCGGCGGTGATCGCCGCGTCATCCGGATCGGTGGTGATATCGTTGACGAACGAACGGTCGACTTTCAATTTGGAAATCGGAAAGCGCTTTAGATAGCTCAGGGAAGAATAGCCGGTTCCAAAGTCATCGATGGAGATCTGGATACCCATCGCATCCAATTCGGAGAGGGCGGAGGTGATGGTTTCCACCTTTTGCATCAGAATGCTTTCGGTCAGCTCGAGTTCCAGATACTCCGCCGAGAGGCGGGTCTCGCCGAGCGCCCGGCGGACCGTTTCAATGAGACCTTTTTGTTGAAATTGGCGGCCGGAGAGATTGACTCCAATCCGGATCGGTGGAAGACCGCTTTCCTGCCAGGCTTTGTTTTGGGCGCAGGCGGCCCGGAGCACCCATTCCCCCAACGGAATAATCAGCCCGGTCTCTTCTGCAAGCGGGATGAATTTAGCCGGCGAGACCAATCCCGAATCGGGCCGGTGCCAGCGGACCAGGGCCTCCATCCCGATGATCCGGCCGGTATTCAGATCGACTTGAGGTTGGTAGTGCAGCAGGAGCTCTTCTCGTTCCAGCGCTCTGCGAAGATGGTTCTCCATCGCCAGACGCTCCGAGACCTTCACATTCATTTCGGGAAGGTAGAACTGGTAGTTATTTCTCCCTTGATCCTTTGCGCGGTAGAGCGCCATATCGGCGTTTCGGAGGAGTTTTTCCGCATTTTCACCGTCATTCGGATAAAGGCTGATCCCGATGCTGGGGGTCACGAAGAGTTCATGCCCTTCGACGATAAAAGGAGCGATGAATGCGTTTGCAATTCTCTGGACGATGACCGGCACATCCTGCGTCTGCGCAATGTCGGTCAGCAGAAGGGTGAATTCATCCCCGCCCAGACGAGCGACCGTATTGCTTTGATTCTGAAGCCGGGCCACCGTATCGCTCCGGCGCAAAGAGGCGGTGAGTCGCTCCGCGACCGCCTTGAGGAGCAGGTCGCCGACGGCATGGCCGAGCGTATCGTTAATCAGTTTGAAACGATCGAGGTCCAAGAAGAGAACGGCGACCAACCGTTGATGCCGGGCCGCCGTAATCAAGGCCAGACGGAGATGTTCTAAAAACAAAGCTCGATTCGGCAGACCGGTCAGCGCATCGTGATGGGCTAAGTATTGAAGGCGTTCCTCAGAGAGCTTCCTCTCGGTGATATCGATAATAAACCCTTCCAGCGCGACAGGCTCGCCGGTCGGGGTGTAGACCCCCGTCCCTTGTTCCCAGACCCATTTTTCTTTGCCGCTTTTATCGATGATCCGATAGATCAATTGAAAAGAACGGTTTTCCTTGAGAGCCGTTCCGATCTCGGTTCTCACATGATTTAGATCGTCCGGATGGATCAGTTGAGCAAAAGAGATTCGTTTACTTCCGATGAGATCGTCCGGGGAATAGCCGGTGAGCTCCAGCGCCCCCTGGCTTGCAAATTCCAACGTCCAGGCTTGATCCGACTTGGAGCGATAAGCCATACCGGGGAGATTCCCCATGAGTGTCGAGAGAACCCGTTGGCTTTCCTGAAGCGCTTCCTCCGATTTCTTCCTTTCGGTGATATCTTGGGCGAGCGAGATGATTCCTTGAATTTGACCGGCCGCGCTCCTCATGACGGAGCCGGAGATCAAGACCGGGATTTTTCTTCGGTCCTTTGAGAGGTAGGTGCTCTCAAACACACCGGGGCCAATTCCTTTGAAGGGGGAATCATCGGCGAAAATGAACTCGATCGGCCGGCCGGCAAGTTCGTCCTCGGTATAGCCCAAGAGATTCAGAGTCGCGCGATTAACCGTTTTGATCATTCCGTCGGGATCGATCACGATCAGGGCGTTCATCATGTGATCGATGATGGAATCGACGTAATCTTTATCGAGCGGCTGTGCCTTCTCTATTTTCAATTCATCTCTTCTTGGTAGCCGGTCTTGTTCAGGCGGACTCGGCGATTCGATTGATGAAAGACTCCAGCGGAATCGGTCAAAGGAGAGGGGCGTTCCTCCGCCCGGACCGATGCCGGCCGAGTCCCCTTTAGTTTACTATCTATTGATTTTCTGTCAATTCTTTCAAGAATCGCCATTCAACGGAGCGTCTGAATATAAGGTGAAACGGCTAGGCGGGCGAGATCTTTAACCGGCAAAGGGGACCGTATCGCATTGGGATTCGCGCTGGGGTCAAAAAGCGGATCGAGCGCCCCGGAGAGATTCCGTCGGACATCGAACGCTCGCTTCTAATGAGAGATCCGTAAAATCGATCATGCTATTTGTTTGACAAACCGGGCCTTTTTAAATAGAATGATTGAATTTCGATCAGTTTGATTTCACAGATTATTCACGAAGAGGGATGAGGTGGAATTTCAACGAATCAAGCGGCTCCCGCCGTACGTATTCAATGTCGTTACTACGATGAAAATGGATGCCCGGCGCCGGGGGGAAGACATCATCGATTTCGGAATGGGGAATCCCGATATGGCGACGCCGCCGCATATCGTCGATAAGGCGATCGAAGCGCTCGAAAACTCAAAGAACCACCGCTATTCCGCCTCCAAGGGGATCACGAAGCTGCGCCTTGCGATCACCGATTGGTATAAGCGGAATTATGCCGTGGAACTCGACCCCGACACCGAGGCGATCGTCACCATCGGATCCAAGGAAGGGATTTCGCACCTGGCGCTGGCCACGATCGGTCCGGGGGATGTCGTCTTGGCCCCCAGCCCGACCTATCCGATCCATCCCTACAGCGTCATCATCGCCGGTGGAGAGGTCCGCTCCATCCCGCTTGCGCCCGGCCGCGATTTCTTCGAGGACATGACCGCCGCTTTCAAGCAGGCCTGGCCGCGCCCGAAGATGTTGATCATCAACTTTCCTCACAATCCCACGACGCAGGTGGTTGAGTTCGACTTCTTCAAAAAGATCGTCGACTTCGCGCGGGAAAACGAGCTCTTGGTGGTCCACGACTTGGCCTATGCCGATCTGGTTTTCGACGGTTACAAGGCGCCGAGTTTTCTCCAGGTGCCGGGGGCCAAGGAGGTCGGGGTCGAATTCTTCACCCTCTCCAAAAGCTACAACATGCCGGGATGGCGCGTCGGCTTCTGCGTCGGCAATCGGGAGATGATCGGCGCGTTGACCAAGCTGAAGAGCTACCTCGATTATGGGATCTTTCAGCCGGTTCAGATCGCCGCGATCATCGCGCTGAACGGACCGCAAGATTGCGTCGGCGACGTGGTCGAAACCTATCGCCGCCGCCGGAACGTCCTGGTGGACGGATTAAACCGGGTCGGCTGGAAGATCGAAAAGCCGAAGGCGACGATGTTCGTCTGGGCGCAGATTCCGGAGCCGTTCCGGCAGATGGGATCGCTCGAATTCTCAAAGCTTCTCTTGACGGAGGCGAAGGTGGCCGTCTCTCCCGGGATCGGTTTCGGAGAATATGGCGACGACCATGTCCGCTTCGCATTGGTCGAGAACGAGCATCGGACGCGGCAAGCGATCCAGGGGATCAAGAAGGTTCTCAAAGGGAAGTAGGAACGTGGGTATGAAGAGATCGATACGCGTCGGCTTCATCGGTTTTGGGACCGTCGCCGCCGGCGCGGTGAAGATTTTGACCGGGCAGAAGGAGTTGATCCGAAGGCGGCTCGGCTGTGCGATCGAAATCGTCCAGATCGCCGACCTCGACATCAAACGAAGCCGGGGCGTTTCCCTCCCGAAGGGAACCCTCACGACCGATGCGATGAAGGTGGTCCGGCATCCCGAGATCGACATCGTCGTGGAGCTGATCGGCGGGTATGATCCGGCGCGGCAATTCATCCTGGAGGCGATCGGCCGGGGAAAACAGGTCGTCACCGCGAACAAGGCGTTGCTCGCCACCCACGGCGAGGAGATCTTCCGCGCGGCGGTGGAGCAGGGGGTCGACATCGGCTTCGAGGGGAGCGTCGGCGGCGGGATTCCGATCATCCGCGCCATGAAAGAAGGATTGGCGGCCGAGAAGATCGCGGCGATTTATGGGATCGTCAACGGCACCTGCAATTACATTTTGACCCAGATGACCGACGAGGGGAAAAAGTTCTCCGAGGTCCTCGCCGAGGCGCAGCGGCTCGGCTATGCCGAGGCCGATCCGACCCTCGATATCGGCGGGGCCGACTCCGCGCACAAGCTGGCGATCTTGACCTGCTTGGCTTTCGGGACGCCGGTGCCGCTCAAGGAAATCTACACGGAAGGGGTCGACAAGGTCACGCCGCTCGACATCGCCTTTGCCGAGGAGTTCGGCTATAAGATCAAGCTTCTCGCCATCGCGAAGATGGCCGACGGCGAGATCGAAGCCCGCGTCCATCCGACGATGATTCCCAAGGAGTATCTCCTCTCCCGCGTCGGGGGGGTTCATAACGCGATCTATCTCATCGGCGAGGCGATCGGGGAGACCCTTTTCTACGGCCGCGGGGCGGGGAGTCTTCCGACCGGGAGCGCGGTGGTCAGCGATCTGATCGACATCGCCCGAAATATGTTGAAGGGGGCGAACGGCCGGGTTCCGCCGGCATCGTTCCAACCGGAGGCGCGTCCCGAGCTTCGAATCAAACAGATGGAAGAAATCGAGAGCCTCTACTATCTTCGGTTCATGGCCGAAGATCGTCCGGGGGTCCTCAGCAAGATTTCCGGGGTGCTGGGCAAATACCGGATCAGCATCTCATCGGTGATCCAACAGGGGAGAAAGGCCGGGGGGAACGTTCCGCTGGTGATGATGACCCATCGCGCCAAGGAACGGGACGTTCAAGAAGCGCTGTCGAAGATCAATCGAATGGACTATGTCTCGGAGCCGACCGTGCTCATTCGCGTGGAGGGAGAGGATGAGTGAGATCCCGAAAAACAGGTTCGGCGCCCCGGAGGGGAGCCGGCGATGGCCGGGGATCATTGAAGCGTACCGGGAATTTTTGCCGGTCACCGATCAGACGCCGGTGATCACCCTGCATGAGGGCAATACGCCGCTCATCCCGGCGCCGCGGCTTGCCGCGGCGGCGCACGCCGACATCGATCTCTATCTCAAATTCGAAGGGGAGAACCCGACCGGCTCTTTCAAAGATCGGGGAATGACGCTGGCGATTTCGAAAGCCAAGGAGGAGGGGGCCAAGGCGGTCATCTGCGCCTCCACCGGAAACACCTCGGCTTCGGCGTCGGCCTACAGCGCGCGGGGAGGGATGAAGGCCTACGTCCTGATTCCGGAGGGGAAGATCGCCCTCGGCAAATTGGCCCAGGCGATGATTCACCGGGCGACCGTCATCCAGGTCGACGGCAACTTCGATGAGGCGTTGGAGCTGGTGAAACAGGTGGCGGAGAAATATCCGATCACCCTGGTCAACTCCATCAACCCGTATCGTATCGAAGGCCAGAAGACGGGGGCGTTTGAGGTCTGCGATCATTTGGGGACGGCGCCGACGCATCACTTTCTGCCGGTCGGCAATGCCGGCAATATCACCGCCTATTGGAAGGGGTACAAAGAGTATTACCAGCGGGGAAAGGTGTCGACCCTGCCGAAGATGATCGGTTTTCAGGCGGCCGGCGCGGCTCCGATCGTCCTCGGACATGTGGTTGAGAAACCGCGAACCATCGCCACCGCCATCCGGATCGGCAATCCGGCGAGTTGGAAGTTGGCGGTGGAAGCGGCGGCGGAGTCGAAAGGGGAGATCAATCTCGTGACCGACGATGAGATCGTCGAGGCCTACCGGATGATCGCCGGATTGGAAGGGGTCTTCTGCGAGCCGGCCTCGGCGGCCGGGGTGGCGGGGGTGATCAAGCTGAACAAGCGGGGCTTCTTCACCAAAGGGGATTCCGTCGTCTGCACACTGACCGGCCACGGATTGAAAGACGCCGATTTTTCGATGAGCATCGCGCAAAAGCCGACGACGATCAAGGCGCGCTTGGATGATGTTTTGAAGGTCTTGGGATTTTAATCCCAATTTTGTAGGGCGCCGCCGGCGCCCGGACGAGGGCGAACGGGTGGTTCGCCTCTACCCGAATCCGAATGAAATACGTTGTTCTGGTTGCGGATGGAATGGCCGACCGGCCGATCGAGGCGCTCGACGGGAGAACGCCGCTGGAAGCGGCGCGAACGCCGAACGTCGATCGGCTGGCGATGTGTGGCGAGATCGGTCTGGTGCAGACGACGCCGGATGGATTCGTTCCCGGGAGCGATGTGGCCAACCTCTCGATTCTCGGCTATGATCCGCGCCAGTTTTATTTTGCGAGGGGCCCGCTCGAGTCGGCCGGAATGGACATCTCCCTCAACCCGGGAGACGTCGCCTTCCGCTGCAACCTCGTCACATTTCGGGACCGGCAAAAGGGATATGCGTTCGGCGAGCTTTCTCCCCGGGTTTATTTGGAAGATGCGACGGCGGGGGGAATCGGGGACGAGGAAGCGCGGGAGCTGATCGATCTTTTAAATAACCTTCTTGGAAGCGATCAGATCCAGTTTTATGCCGGGAGAGGTTATCGCCACCTGATGGTGTGGGTCCACGGGGCCGCCAAGGTGGAGTGCCTCCCTCCCCACCGGCTCCTCGATAAAGAGGTCGTTTCGGCATTCCCTCACGGGACCGATAAAGGAATTTTAAGGAAGCTGATTCAAAGCGCCTCTACGATTTTATCGGACCACCCGATCAATGAGGAGCGGATCGCGCGAGGAGAGCGCCCGGCCAACGGCGTCTGGTTCTGGGGGCCGGGAAAAGAGGTGACGCTCCCCCCTTTCTCGCAACGATTTGGAAAGCGGGGGGCGATGGTTTCAGCGGTCGATCTCCTGCGCGGCCTGGGGCGAAAAACCGGGATGCAGGTGATCGAGGTCCCGGGCGCGACCGGCGAGAGAGAGACGGACGAGGCCGAAAAAATCCAGGCCGCCTCTCAGGCGCTCGAGACGAAGGACCTGGTCTACCTCCATATTGAATCGACCGATCAGGCGGGCGATCTGCAGCGGAAGATCGAGGCCATTGAACGGTTCGATGATCGGGTCGTCGGTCCGCTGGTGGCTCAACTGAAGGAGAAGGGGCCGTGGCGGCTGCTTCTCCTGCCGGATCACGCCACGCTGGTATCGACCCGGGATCCGGTCGCCGACCCGGTTCCTTTTCTTCTCTGCCGGGGTCTCGACGACACGAAGAACGGGGCGTCTTCTTTCTCGGAAAAGAAAGCGGCCGGAAGTTCGATTTTCTGGCCGGAAGGCCATCGACTGATGGAGCATTTTTTAAAGACATAAATAACGTGAGGGGTGAGGCGTAAGGCGAAAAAGATTTCAACTCTTTTGACCTTACCCCTTACGCCTCACGCCTCACGGGGTTTTATCATGTTGATCGTCCAAAAGTTCGGCGGGACTTCGGTCGGAAATGCCGACCGGATTAAAAACGTGGCGAGGCGGGTGGCGCAGACCCGGGCGGAGGGACACGATGTGGTGGTGGTGGTCTCCGCGATGAGCGGGGAGACCGATCGGCTGATCGGCCTTGCGCACCAGATCTCGGCCCTTCCCGATCAACGCGAAATGGATATGCTGATCTCCACCGGGGAGCGGGTGACGATTGCGCTGCTCGCGATGGCCCTCCAGGAGTCGGGGGTGGCGGCGCGCTCCTTCACCGGCAGACAGGTCGGCATCCTGACCGATGCGGCCCACACCAACGCCCGGATCGAGCAGATCACGGCGGAGCGGCTGAGGGAAGCGCTGGCCGAGGGGGTGGTTCCGGTGGTCGCCGGTTTTCAGGGGATCAACCAGAGATCGGATGTGACGACGCTGGGACGGGGCGGCTCCGATACGACCGCCGTCGCCCTCGCCGCCGCGCTGAAGGCCGACCTCTGCGATATCTACACCGACGTCGACGGCGTCTATACCACCGATCCGAACATCGTTCCGAACGCACGAAAGCTGGCGAAGGTCTCTTACGAAGAGATGCTGGAGATGGCGAGTCTGGGGGCCAAGGTGCTTCAGACCCGTTCGGTCGAGTTCGCAATGAAATATCAGGTTCCGGTTCGTGTCCGGTCGAGCTTCAACGACCACGAGGGGACCTTGGTGACAAAGGAGGATCAGGAAATGGAGCAAGAGGTCGTCTCGGGGGTGACCTACGATAAAAACCAAGCCAAAGTGACCCTCCTCGGGGTGCCGGATCGGCCGGGCATCGCGTCCAAAATCTTCGGCACGCTGGCGCGTGAGAATACGGTGGTCGATATGATCATCCAAAATATCGGCCAGGGAGGGATGACCGATATCTCCTTCACCGTCCCGAAGGCTGATGCGCGGCGCGCGAAAGAAAATCTCACCAAATTGGCCGAAGAGATGGGGGTGCAGGAGATTCAGCTGACCGAGAACATCGCCAAGGTCTCGATCGTCGGGGTGGGGATGCGCTCTCACTCGGGGGTGGCGGCGAAGATGTTCTCCAGCTTGGCGGCGGAGGGGATCAACATCCTGATGATTTCCACCTCCGAGATCAAGATTTCCTGTGTCATCGATTCAAAGTATACCGAGCTGGCGGTCCGGACCCTTCACGATGTTTTTGAGCTGAGCAAGACCCCCCCGCAAAAAACGGAGAAGGGCAAGCCGAAGGCGGCCAAACGGGTTTCAAAATAAACGTCATTGCGGCGGAAACGACCGTTTGATTCCAAAAAGGGATGAGACCCTTTCGTGCGCCGCAAGGACAGGAGTGACAGATGCAATTGGTCGAGATCTACGATACCACGTTACGCGACGGCGCACAGTCGGAGGATGTCTCCTTCTCCGTCGAGGACAAGCTTCGGATCGCCCAGAAGCTCGATGAGCTGGGTCTTCATTATATCGAGGGGGGCTGGCCGGGGGCGAACCCGAAGGACATCGTCTTCTTCGAGGAGATGAAGCGCATCCCGTTGAAGTCGGCTAAGCTGGTCGCCTTCGGCGCCACGCGGAAGTCGAAAAATAAGGTCTCTCAAGATCCGAACATCAAAGCGCTGGCTGAAGCGGGCACCGAGGTCGTCACCCTCTTCGGAAAGAGCTGGGATCTGCATGTCACCGAGGCGCTGGGGATCACGCTGAAGAAAAACCTGGAGATCATCTCCGATTCGATCGCGTACCTTTGCTCTCAGGGGAAGCGGGTCTTCTACGATGCGGAGCATTTCTTCAACGGCTATCTGGCGAAGCCCGAATATGCCTTAAAAACGTTGGAGGCGGCGAAGCGCGCCGGCGCGGAGTGCATCATCCTCTGCGATACGAACGGCGGGACGATGCCGTGGCAGCTGCGCGAAGCGCTGGAGGTGGTTCAGCGGGAGATCGGGGGGCAGCTCGGCATCCACACCCACAACGACTCCGAAATGGCGGTGGCGAACGCCTTGACGGCGGTTGAGATCGGCGTCACGCAAGTTCAGGGGACGATGAACGGATTCGGAGAGCGCTGCGGGAATGCCAATCTCTGCTCGCTCCTCCCGAATTTGAAATTGAAGATGAAGATCAACTGCATCGCCGACGAGCAGCTCAAGCGCTTGAGAGAAGTCTCCCACTTCGTCAGCGAGATCGCCAATCTTCCCCACAACAAGCACCAGCCGTATGTCGGCGACGCCGCTTTCGCGCACAAGGGGGGGATTCATGTCCACGCGGTCCGGAAGAAGGCGGAGACCTATGAGCATGTCGCCCCCAGCAAGATCGGAAACCGACAGCGGGTTCTCATTTCCGATTACGCCGGAAAGAGCAACCTTCTCGAA
>SCUR01000108.1 GCA_004297235.1 Candidatus Manganitrophaceae bacterium
TATCGATTCCGATTCTACCATTTCGGAAAAGAAAAATATAGCCACCCGGACGGAGGGCCCTAGTTCTTGTTTCGGTCGACCAATCGATCTTTCTTAAGCCAAGGCATCATGGCGCGGAGCCGCTCCCCGACTTGTTCGATCGGATGGGCCTCCCCTCTCTTGGCGAGGGCATTGAAGACCGGTCTCCGGGCTCGATTCTCCAGGATCCATTCTTTGGCGAACTGTCCGCTCTGGATCTCATTGAGAATTTTTTTCATCTCTTTTTTAGTATCGTCGGTGACGATCCGCGGTCCGCGGGTCAGGTCTCCGTAGCGGGCGGTGTTCGAGATCGAGTAGCGCATATTGGAGATGCCCCCCTCGTAGATCAAATCAACGATCAGCTTGACCTCGTGGAGGCATTCGAAATAGGCCATCTCCGGGGAGTAGCCGGCTTCAATCAACGTCTCATACCCGGCCATAATCAGAGAGGTTAATCCGCCGCAGAGGACCGTCTGCTCTCCGAAGAGATCGGTTTCGGTCTCTTCCCGGAAGTTCGTTTCCAGAACACCGGCCCGGGTCCCGCCGATCCCCTTGGCATAGGCGAGGGCGATCGCCTTGGTCTGTTTTGAGGGGTCCTGATGGATCGCAATCAACGCCGGAACGCCGCTTCCTTTCGTAAACTCCGAACGAACCAGATGGCCCGGCCCCTTCGGCGCGACCATGAAGACATTGATATCGGCGCTGGGAACGATCTGTCCGAAATGGATGTTGAATCCATGGGCAAAGGCCAAGTAGGCTCCGCTCTTGAGGTTGGGGGCGATCTCGCTGTTGTAGAGATCCCCCGCCACTTCGTCGGGGGTGAGGTTCATCACGATGTCGGAGGACTTTACCGCATCGGCGACCGGCATGACCTTTAACCCGGCCCGCGTGGCCTTCTCCCAAGAGCGCCCTTCCCGCAAGCCGATGACCACCTTGACCCCGCTGTCGATCAGATTCAACGCGTGGGCATGGCCCTGGCTGCCATATCCGATGATGGCAATCTGTTTCTCCCTCAACAGGGAGGAATCGGCATCCTGATCATAATAAATTTTCATAAAATCCCCTTTTAAGACGGATGGTGATGGAAGGTAAACGGTTATTTTGAGACGACCTTCCGCTCTCTCTCTTCTCTTGCGGATACGGTCTTGATCTCTTCCCGTGCGATGGCGATTCGGCCGGTCCGAATCAACTCCTTGATCCCGAGCGGCCGGAGCAGATGGATAATCGCGTCTATCTTTTTGACATCGCCGGTGATTTCGATGGTATAGGTGTTCGGCGTTGAGTCAACGATCTTGGCCCGAAAAATATCGGCGACCCGGAGGGCTTCCGCCCGGTCTTCGGCGCGCGTATTGATCTTAATGAGGGCGGTTTCCCGCTCGACATATTCTTTCTCGGTCAGATCGACCACTTTGATGACATCGACCAGCTTGTTGAGCTGCTTCGTGATCTGCT